>SUVY01000029.1 GCA_015061775.1 Lentisphaerota bacterium
CCACTAGTTCCTTTTTCTTTATAGATGCGCAGCCAGGTGCGAACACTTGACCGATATTTGTCTACATCTATCTTCTTTGTAACATTCCAATACTTTCTAACTACTTCATGGATATTCAATCCA
Source organism: Lentisphaerota bacterium (assembly GCA_015061775.1). Taxonomy (GTDB): domain Bacteria; phylum Verrucomicrobiota; class Lentisphaeria; order Victivallales; family Victivallaceae; genus UBA1784. Next base: position 124 of record SUVY01000029.1, read on the forward strand.
TTGTACACCATATCTAAAATAACACGTATTTTAAATTCTGCACTGTAATTGAACACCATTTTTACGTTTTTTTTCATAAAATGCACCCTTTTAGTTGTGTCCAACTTTTGGGGGTGCATATCACGAAATCTGTAAAAGTTATAGAAAACGGCGATTTTAGAGGTTTCGACTCATTTCCAGCGGGTCGGATGGACGATAAGAAATGAGTTTTGAGGTGAAAATCTCCCCGAAAAAAGACAACAAAAAAGCCACTCGATTGAGTGGCTGAAATGTCATGGTGGAGCAAAAGAGACTCGAACTCTCGACCCTCACACTGCCAGTGTGATGCTCTAGCCAACTGAGCTATTGCCCCGTGATATTTTATAATGTATCGCCGACTTTGCTATTTTGCAAGTCGTTTTTGCATTTTTTTTGCATTTTTTTTGTTTTCAGGTGCAAAAAACGACCTTTTCTGTTTTTTACGTTGCTCCTTTTTCCTTCATCGCGTACGCGCGCGCATCAATATTTTTAAAAAAGTCTGCGCTTTTTTCGCTTTTGCCCTTGAAATTATCGACTTTTACACGCATATTAACTGCAAGTTATGGTGTATGATGGTAAAAATTATCATCAATGATAGTATAATAGGAGGAAATTATGTCTGAAATTACTTATCCAATCTCTATCGCCGAGATGAGAGAGCGTTATCTTAAGCTCTATTCCGGCGCCGTCAACGATGTTTTGCGTTTTGATTACAAGATGCATGCCGCACTTCCGTCAAGCTACGCTCCGCTTAAGCCGGAAATGAAGATCTGCGGTCAGGCGTTTACCATCAAAGGCGCTCCGGACATCACCACCGATGGAGAGTTTGAAGCCCGCGCCAAGATGCTTGAGGATCTCCACGCTGACAGCGTTGTCATGTGGGATTGCACCGGAGACACTGTCACCGCTCAGTGGGGTGAAGTTATGACCATGGCGGCTCTCCGTGCAGGCTGCCGCGGTGCTTTTATCAACGGTATCCGCGACACTGAGGCTATTCTCGCTCTCGGATTCCCGGTTTTCCACCAGTATCGCACCAATGTCGGTATGCTCGGACGTTTCCGTATGTACTACTACCAGAAACCCATCCGCATCGGCGAGATCGTCATCAATCCCGGAGACTGGATCTTCGGCGATATCGACGGCGCGATCCGCGTTCCCAAAGAGATCGCCTACGACGTTCTGGTCAAGGCTGAGGGCATCCTCAAGAAAGAGGAGGGCATCCGCGATATGGTCAACTCCGGAATGCGTCCGACCAAAGTCGTCGAGAACGGCGGCTATTTCTGATATATTATTATAGATAAGGGTATTGTTATGAAACAGAAACTTCTTTCGCTCTGCCCAATCGCCGATAAGGAAGTCGAGCAGATCATTGCCAAATTTTACGACATCGATGTCATGTCTGAGCCGACCGAGGAAAAGGTTTTCGGAGCGATCGCTCCTTATGATGCGGTCATTGTTCCCTATACCGCTCCCATGTTGATTTCTGAGCGTGTCATTGATGCTGCTCCCAACCTCAAGCTGATCGCCTCGACCTACGGCGGAACCCGTCAGAACATCGCCGATATCTATGCTATCGAGCGCGGAATCACTGTCATCCACACCGGTGCATCCCGCGAGAGACCCATGGCGGAATACACTCTCGGACTCGTGCTCAGCTCTTTCCTGCGTATCCACAACTATCATCACGATATGGTTTCCGGAGAGGCCTGGCCCCGCTTCAAGTATCCCCGTACCCGTATCGTCAACAACCGCTCCGTTGCTGTTGTCGGTTATGGACGTATCGGAAAAGCCATCGTCAACCTCTTCAAGTGTTTTACCGACAAGATCAGCGTTGTCTCCCGTCACCTCTCCGCTGAGGATGCCGCAAAAGACGGAGTCAAAGTTGTCTCCCTCAACGATGCATTCGCCAACAACGAAGTCATCATCCTCGCCGGAGGACATAACTCCGAGACAGACAAGCTCATCAAACGCGAGCAGTTCGAGCTTATGGCTCCCAACGCGCTCTTCGTCAATATCGCCCGTGGAAAGATGGTCGATGAGAAAGCTATGGCTGAAGTAGCAGCTGAAAAAGAGATTTTCCTCGCCCTCGATGTCTTCGAGACTGAGCCGCTGGCAGAGGATTCTCCGCTCAGAAAGAATGAGCGCGTCCTGCTCACTCCGCACCGCGCCAATAACTCCATCGAGTTCGAGGAGCGCTGGAAGTGTCTCGGCAGCGATATCGAGCTCTTCTGCACCGGAAAAACTCCGGAATCCGCTCTCTCCGTCGCCCGAGCCAAGGTCATGAGCGAGTCATAATCCAAACACAAAAATAATTTTTGTTATTTCTTGTAAGGGAGATGATGCGGGGAGAGAGGGGAAACTTCTTTTCTCGTGAAAAGAAGTTTCCCCTCTCTCCCCGCGCCCCTCTCACCCTTTCAAGAAAAGCGAAAAACTTTTTTTACTTTGCCTTGCCCTTATCCGGGACAGAGGCTTTTTTCAGATGTGCTGTTCGGGGTATTGTCAGCCCAAACTCCAGCTATCGGAGTCTTTTATCTGAGGTTAAAGGGTCTTGACTGCTGTGCAGTATTTTCCGTTGCGGAGCGTGGTGTGGATATAACGCTTTCCATCGGATGACCACCGCGGACGCTGGTTGTCCTTGCCGTCGGAAGTCAGACGTTTGAGCTCTCTTTTTTCCAGGTCGTACATCATGATATCTGCAAGCGGCTGGATATCTCCTGAGACGTAGAGCACCTTGGTTCCATCAGGAGAGAACACCGGCGAGTGGCAGCCGTTTTTCTGCATGCTTCCTGATATCGCATCGGTGACAAAGAGGGTTTTGCCGGTTGCGATTTCAACGATTCTGATATTGCAGGTTCCGTTATCGAACTGGATTGCGGCGTACTTGCCGTTGCACGAAACATCGACCGTTCCCGGAGGCAGGACAAGCGGCTGACGCTCCTTGAGGCTCCTGCCGTCAATAAAGAGAAGTTTGGGTATCTTCTCGTATCCGCAGGGGAACGCCCAGGTCGAACTGTCAACTTTGAAAACCACTCCTGACGGGGGCTCTGAGACGGTTATCTCTGTCGTCTTGCCTGTATTTGCATCAAGCAGGAACAACTGCGGAAATATTCCGTCTCCGCAGCAAAACAGCGTTCCGTCATGCCTTGAAGAGAAACTGTTTCCCGAAAAATCAAGCTCGGTTACTTTGCGGTTGTTTATATCGTAAACCGCAGCTTTTCCTGTCGAATGGCGCGTAAAGACGATTTTACTGCTTCCTGAAAACTCTGCCTGACGGGCATCATTTATACACAATAACTCCTCCGCCGCCAGCGGGAGCGCAAAACAAATCAAAAACAGACGTAATATTTTCATTTTCAATCCACTTTTACAAGTTTGATGTCAGCGTAATGAATCTGAGCCTCTTTACCCGCATACCAGTTGATGCAGTAAACGTACAGGGTATCGTTTTTTTCAGGAACGATAAACTCTCCGGAAATATGCTCCCAATCGCCCATACGGTTGTGCAGACGCAGCAGCCACTTGTAATTGAGGGTGCGGACTCCGATGCTTGCCTGCTTCTTGGGGTTTGAGCTTTTCACCCAACCCTCGATGCGGTATTTTTCTCCGGGCTTGACCTTGACCCGCTGAACCGCCTGAGCGAGGTGCCCGGACAGACAGAGAGAGACGGATTTATGTGCGGGATGCTCCTTTGTGCTCAGCTTGCCTGAAGTCTTCCATTTTGAAATGGCTTCTTTGCGGTTTTTCGCTGAAAAATCTCCGTTGGGGAGCAAGTTAGTTTCTTCTCTGAGCTTGATTTTTACACCCCTGGCGGCTTTGCCGTCGGAGCCGAGCAGCTTTACCATGAACTGCCAGTATCCGCTTTCCTGAATAGTCTTGAAGAGCAGAATATTGCTGCCTTTTTTCAAATTGACCTGATACTTTTCCTGATCGGGGGCGAGTCCGCGGCAGATCAGACTTCTGCCGATCTCCCTGCCGTTGAGATAACAGATGTATCCGTCGTCGCTGCCGATGGACAGAGTTATTTTTTGTGCGGTATCAGAGTAAATCTCACATCCCGCAAGTGCGGCAACGTGGGTTGGCGGATTGCCTGAAATACCAGCCTCATCGAGCAACATATTGTTGATTGAAATGCGTCCTGAAGTGCTGTGCAGCTGTTTCCACTTTATCGGATACTCCCCGGGGAGGAAGCCTGACTTCTCATCCAGTTTGAGCAGGAATTTTTTGCCGAATTGCGGAACCGCATTTTTTTCACCTCCCGCGGAAGCAAGCAAATCATCTTTTGCCGCCTGCCAGCCGCTCACGGAATTTCCCGGATTGGCGAATGGTCCCAGAATCAGGAAATCACAGATTTCCCCATTTTTCCCCAACTTGAAGGGACCTGCTTCAAGCATCTCGGCGGCATCATTTTTGACCTCTTCAATCTTTATATTGTCATAGAGAAAGTACGAGCCTGAAGACTTATCCATATTGATACATCTGATGGCGTACTCTTTGCCGCTTGCACGGTATATTTTGCTGAAGTGCTCCCATGTTCCTGCGACATTGCCTGCGGGAATACAGAACTTGTTTTTTCCACACATAATCTGGACTTGCGCGGGAGCTTTGCCCTTGATTTTTTTGACCATACCCGAAATACGGTAACTGTGCCCAGGCTGCATAAACTTGATGTAAAATCTCTGGACTGCCATGCCGTTGCCTGAAATCGCCAGAGAGTTTTTGCCGTCGGCGGCATCGGTGCAGATGGCGGCGTTTGTGCACTTCCAGTTATACGGTTCACTGTTGCCGTCGGCGTACTCGAAACTGCCGTTGGAAACATACTGATTGGCAATGGCGGTATCAGTGATTACTTTGGTGGCGGGCTGACTCCATTTGCTTCTGAGTTCGCGCTCGCTTGTGCCTCCCATTTCGCAGACAAAGATGTGGTCGTATCCTGAAAACTCTCTGAGTTTTGCGGGCTTGTCCACTTTGAAAGCTCTGCTTTGTTTTCCGCAGCTGAAAAGATACTCCTCGCGGGCATTGAGCCTGAAATAACCTGTTCCGTCACGGTCGCTGACCACTCCGTAAACTTCCTCAGGAGCGATACTGCTGTGGCACCAGAGCATTTTTCCCTCTCCATCGACGGTAACGACGACTTCGGGACTGCGGTACTCGGGAAGCGGAGGCTCATCTTCTGCGTTTATCGCGCGGTAACTCTGCTTTATCTCCTCGTCAATCAGATTTGTCCGATATTCAGGAACAGTTTTATCAGAGTAGTTGAAGTTGCATCCGAACATTCCGCCGCTGTACGCCCAGCCGTGATGGATGTGGCTTTTGGTTCCCCTTCCTGACAGACTGGGGAACGTGGTTTTGACGTGGAAACTTCTCAATGCAGCAAGCTTTCCGTTCTTTTTGACCTGAGCGAAATCATCCCACGGTCCGAAATGCAGCTTATTGCGGTCAACAAAACCGCAGAAGCCGTCTCCTGACTGAGCACACAAAACGACTCCTGAAACATTCTTTGCCGATGCCGCCGCGGCTATCTGGCTGCGGAAACTTGCCGCAAGACGCTTCATCTCGATATATGTTCCGACATAATCGCGGATAAAATCAACCCGTCTGCCGTGTCCGAATATCTCGCCGATCAGCACAGGAACAGCTCCGTCAAAGCCGACTGCCTTCTGTTCCTGCTCGATGACCTGTTTCAAATTTCCGTAGGGGTGGATGTTGAAGACCCGGAAATTTGCCTTGTCAAACTTCCTCATCCTGATAAAGGGATATATACTGTAATTGTGGTTGATTTCCGTAAGCCGTGTCGGATCAAGTTTGTGCATGAAGGTATGCAGATTGTTGAACGCCCGCAGCTTATCCTGATTTATCTTGCGGAGATTTCCCGGAGTGGTCAAGCCGACCGAAAAACTCTCGTTGTCCACACACCAGGTGATGATCGAGGGGTGATTGAAGTTGTATTTGACGTAATTGGAAAGAAACTCCACATTCCGCGGGTCGTCAGGAAGGACATTTTTTCCGTTCACGCGAATGGTGCGCTTCATTTCAGGCTCCATGAGAAATCCCGTCTCATCGCCGAGCTCGAACCAGACGGAGTTGTCGATGTGATTTCCTGAGTGGTGGCGCAGAAAGTTTATGTTGCAGTCGCGCATACGCTTGAGGTAACTCATCACCGCCAGCGGATTTTCTGTGTGGTCGAGGGTCTTGTGGTACAAATCTCCCTTGAGGAAGATCTCTTTGCCGTTGAGCATGAATTTGTTGCCCCGGGTGTAAAACTCTCTGAATCCGAAACGGTCATACTTGACATCGATGACTCTGCCCTGTTCTTTGAGAACAGTTTTGAGCAGATAGAGTTTGTTGCTTCCGTACTTGCCGAATCCCCAGAGGGCGGGGTTTTCCCAGGTGGTTTCGAGGAGAACATCGGCGTTTTTGTCGATGACAAAATCTTTGGGAGCAAATTTCAAAACGGTATTTTTTCCGTCAAGGACATAGAGCTCAGCCGTGACCTGCGCCTTGCGCTGACTGTCGGCGAGCAGTCTCACCGAGAGAGTTTTTTTGCGGACACTCGGCATGATAAGAGAGTGCTGTACCCGCGTTTCAGGAACCGTCAACAGATAGACATCGCGGCTGATTCCAGCCCACTTGCCCGCGCCTGATTCGACGATTATGGTGTTCGGAGCTCCGTAAATCAGACAGTCTGTTATATCCAGCTCATGGCAGGATATCATGTGCGGAGCACGGTGTATCTCTCTGCCGTTTACAAATACGGCATTCGCCTCTTCGAGCAGCTCAAAAAAGAGCTTGACCCGGCTTTTCTGCCAGTCGGCTGGAATGGATATCTCATACTTGAAAAAGGCTTTTTTTGCGTTTCGGCGGGCAATTTCCCACTCATAGGTGCGGTGTCCTGAGCGTCCCCACACCGAAGGAACGCGGCATTTGACGAACTTTGCGTCCGAAGTCAATTTGCCGCTTTTACTGAAGAAAACGCCCCACTCTCCGTTGAGGCAGAGTTTACGGCGCAGAGGCTCGATGCCCTGTGAAAACAGCGGCAGCAAAAAAAGCACTGCCATAAAAACGGTGATCACTCTTTTCATTGTTATAAGCTCTCTGTACAGATTAATCGACTGCAAGCGTGGTGTTGGTTGAACGGTAGCGATGGAAAAACTCCATCAATTTGTCGCCGTGGGCGTAGAGATAGTAGTCCATGGGTTTTGTCAATACCATGCCTCCGAGATAGAGGACGTTCACTCTTCCGTTGTGCACGAGCTCCTCTTCCTCAACGCAATCATCTGCCGCAGCCGCCACGGTTCCGTTGTCGAGACGGTTTATTTCGCGGAATTTATTGGCTTCGGCACGCTGCTTTGAGTCGTTGTCTTTGTAATACTCATACTTGTAGGGATTGAAATAATATCCGCTTGAAAGCCAGTTGGCTCCGCAGTTTCTATCCATGTAATCGGTATCGTTGAATACCGCATATCCGCCCTTGCGGATGGTGGTGGGAACAGACGGGCAGGCGAAGGATTTTGCCGACGCATAACGCGGAACATACAACGCAGTAGCCATTCCGTAATACGCTTTCTGACACTTCAATCTGCGGCTGCGCACCATGACGTTGTAAGGAGACGAGCCGTCGTAATTTGTCGCAGGGAAAAAGTCGTTGTTGTTGCCAGCATACTGACCGATGCCAAGCCCGATCTGCTTGAGATTGTTGATGCAGGTTGCAGTTTTTCCGCGCTCGCGCGCCTGACTGAGCGCAGGCATGAGAATCGCGGCGAGGATGGCGATGATCGCAATCACGACCAAAAGTTCGATGAGGGTGAATCCGGTTGCTTTACGGGAGGGAATATGTTTCATTTTGTCTGCTCCTTTGTTTTGCTGACAATCAATTTTTCGGCAAGTGCAGTCTTGACGGAATGACTTTGGTGGTTATGACATCGGTTCCGCTGTCAAGTTTTTCCAACAGGATACCGACTGCCGCTTCTCCCATATCAGAGAACGGCTGAGAGAGATATGCCAGTTCAGGATAGAGGTTACAGATCCATTGGTATCCGTCGTACAGTACGCTCGGAACAGAAAATTTCATCTCTTTGAACGCTTCAAATATTCCTGCCGCATGGAAGTCTCTCATTATCACAAGTGAATCAAAACGCTCACGGTTGCGGACAAGCTCGCAGCCCAGCTCTTTTGCCTCGGAAATCGAGTGCGGATCGCAGTCGATGACATTTTTCTTTTCATCATATTCCAGCCCGGCGTCAATGAGAGCCTGCCTGAATCCTGCAATGCGGCGCAAATTCCAGACGCGGTCGATATCCTGACGGATCAGCAGCGGAGTGCGGCACCCTGACTTCAGCAGATGGCGTGTCAGAGTATAAGCTCCCTGATAGTTGTCTGCCGATACCACACAGAACTGCCGCATAAGCCCCGAGTCACCGATGACCACAAAAGGAATTCCCAGACGGAACAACTCATCTATGCAGCCTGAGTCATAGTCCGCAGCAAGGATCATTCCGTCATACTGCATGATTTTTTCAGCATTTTCCTGCAGAAAGTCAATGGTTCCCCCGAAATTTCCTTCGATGGCAAAGGTGTCTATTTTGAAACGGCTGCGCTTTTTGCGAGAACGCAGAATACCCATGAGTATCTGTCCGTTGAAGGGATCGTCCTCAGGAGAAATATCCATAAAAGGACGATTGCAGATAAAACAGAAGCGATACTCTCTGAGCTGACATTTCACTTCGGGCTCTCCGGAAAAATTAACGAATGTACCCGCTCCCGGTTTCTGAATGATAAGTCCGTCTTTGACCAGCTCTTTCAACGCAGTGCGGATCGTGACCCGGGAAAAATCAAACATCTCTGCAAGCTGACGCTCTGGAGGAAGTTTTCCATCCTCTCCAAACTCACCGGAAAAAATCTTTTTGCGCAGAGCGGCTATCAGCTTATTATATTTGTAATGCTCATTTATAGTACGTTTTGTCATAAACAGCCCCCTTTTTTTCAACGCGCTGTTACAGATGTGGGGAGATGATGCGGGGAAAGCGGGAAAACTTCTTTTCACGAGAAAAGAAGCCGAACGTCGGCTTCGTTATTCTTTTCCCCTTGTCCCGCCATAGCCTTGGCGACGGCGGATCTCACCCTTTTAAGAAAAGCGGCGTTCTTATATAATTATTATTTACAAAGTGTTTTTATCCATTACCCATATAGGGAACAAAGCCTTTTTTAAATACCCGTTTAAGATAAGATACTCCACAATAATACCAATTTCAAGTATTGGTATTAAAAAAGTGCAAAAAAAAACACGCACCATTCATAACGTGAAAAGTAACCAACCGCAAACCGCGTACTCTGCGCCGCCCACCGGACTTGTCGCGGCGTAGAGTTGCAAAGCAACCGAAGACGGAAGGCGCAAAAGTATCCCGCTTTTCTTGAAAGTGAGAGGGGGGCTTGGGGGGGGAGCGAAAACTTCTTTTCACGTGAAAAGAAGTTTTCGCTCCCCCTCCAATTCCCATCCCCACATACAAAAAAGGCTGTGAAACTTGTGTTTCACAGCCTTTTGATTTATTACCGGACAATTACTTGTCGGTGAGGGCGGCGACTCCGGGGAGTTCTTTGCCTTCGAGGAATTCGAGGCTGGCACCGCCGCCGGTGGAGATGTGGGTCATCTCGGCGGCAAGACCGGACTTATTGACAGCGGCGACGCTATCGCCTCCGCCGATGATGGAGACTCCGCCGTTCTTCTTGACTTCAGCGACTGCGCGGCAGACGCCGAAGGTTCCGTCGGCGAATTTGGGCATTTCGAAGCATCCCATGGGGCCGTTCCAGACGACGGTTTTGGCTCCTTTGATGGCGTTGCTGTAGAGCTCGATGGTCTTGGGACCGATATCGAGACCCATCCAGCCGGCGGGAACGTTCTGATCGACGATCTGGGTGTTGGCTTCGGCGTCGAATTTGTCGGCGGCGATGCTGTCAACCGGGAGCAGCAGGGAGACGTTGCGGCTCTTGGCGAGTTCGATCATGTCTTTGGCATAGTCGAGCTGGTCCATCTCGCAGAGGGAGTTACCGACTTCATAGCCCTGGGCTTTGAGGAAGGTGTAAGCCATTCCGCCGCCGATGATCAGGGTATCGACTTTGCTGAGCAGGTTTTTGACGACAGCCAGCTTATCGGAGACTTTGGCACCTCCGAGGATGGCGACGAAGGGGCGGACGGGGTTCTCAACGGCATTGCCGAGGAACTCGATCTCTTTTTCCATCAGGAAACCGGCAACGGAGGTCGGCATATATTTGGTGATGACAGCGGTTGACGCATGGGCGCGGTGAGCGGTTCCGAAAGCGTCGTTGCAGTAGATATCTCCGTAGGAGGCGAGCTGTTTGGCGAGCTCTTTCTGCTGCTCTTTGAGGGCTGCTTTGGCGGCCTTGAAGTCCTCTTCGCTCTCTCCGTCTTTCTGCTTGCGTTTGGCCTGCTCCTCTTTGTGGTAGCGGGTGTTCTCAAGCATCAGGATCTCGCCCGGTTTGAGGGCGGCGGCCTCTTTGTCTGCGAGGGCGCAGTCGGCGACGAATTTGACCTCTTTTCCGAGCATGTCGGCGAGGTAGTCAGCGACGACTTTGAGGGTGGTGTCGCCGGTGATGCCCTTCTCATCGGGGCGTCCGAGGTGGCTCATGAGAACCACGCTGCCGCCCTGCTCGAGGACGTATTTGATCGAGGGCAATGCGCCCTTGATACGGGTGTCGTCTTTAATGACTCCCTCTTTTACGGGAACGTTGAAGTCAACGCGCATGACAACGCGCTTGCCTTTGAGATCGACATCACGAAGAGTCATCTTGTTCATGGGTATTTCTCCTCAGAAAATTTGTGTGTGAACATTAAATAAGTTGAGAAAACAAAAAAGAGGACGGGCGTTGTGCCCGCCCTCTTCGGATCGGATTAAATTCCAGAAGGTCTTACTTGGCGATGACGCGAGCCATCTCGAGGACCTTGTTGGAGTAACCCCACTCGTTGTCATACCAGGAGCAGACTTTGACGAAGGTCTTGTCGAGCTGGATACCGGCTTTGACGTCGAAGATGGAGGTGCGGGCATCGCCGCGGAAGTCGGTGGAAACGACAGCCTCATCGGTGTAACCGAGGATGCCTTTGAGTTCGCCTTCGCTGGCTTCCTTCATGGCGGCGCAGATTTCCTCGTAGGTGGCCTCGGTGTTGAGCTCGCAGGTGAGGTCAACGAAGGAGACGTCGCTGGTGGGAACGCGGACTGACATACCGGTCAGTTTGCCGTTGAGCTCGGGAAGAACTTTGCCGACGGCTTTGGCAGCACCGGTTGAGGACGGGATCATGTTCTCGAGGATACCACGTCCACCTCTCCAATCCTTCTTGCTGGGTCCGTCAACAGTCTTCTGAGTGGCGGTGGCAGCGTGGATGGTGGTCATGAGACCGCGTTTGATACCGAACTTGTCGTTCAGAACTTTGCTGATCGGAGCAAGGCAGTTGGTGGTGCAGCTGGCGTTGGAGATGATGTCCTGGCCGGCATAGGTCTTGTCGTTGACACCATAGACGAACATCGGAGTTGCGTCTTTGCTGGGAGCAGACATGATGACTTTCTTGGCACCGGCTTCGATGTGCTTGCGGGCTTTGGCATCTTCGAGGAAGAGACCGGTGGACTCGACGACGATCTCGGCGCCGACTTCGTTCCACTTCAGGTTGGCGGGATCCATCTCAGCGGTCAGACGGATGGCTTTGCCATCGACGATGAGCTTGTTGCCATCGACGCTGATCTCGTGGTTGAAAATTCCGTGGACTGAGTCATATTTCAGCATGTAGGCGAGGTACTCGGGCTCGAGCAGGTCGTTGATACCGACGATCTCGATATCGTTGCTGAAGTTCTCGACGGCGGCGCGGAAGACCATACGGCCAATACGTCCGAAACCATTGATTCCGACTTTGATCATTTTTTACTTTCCTTTTGTTTTGGTTAACACAAGGCGATGCCTCTTGTTTGCTTATATTATAAATATAGCACCGCAAAACCTGTTTTTCAAGGCATTGCGGCGTTAAAATGCTCTTTTTAGAGCTTATTTGTTTTCGACTTCAAATTTCTTCATGAAATCGACCAGCGCTTCGACGCCCTCGATGGGCATGGCGTTGTAGATGCTGGCGCGGCAGCCGCCGACGAGACGGTGTCCCTTGAGGTCGGTGAGACCTGCGGCTTTGGCTTCGGCGACGAACTTGGCGTCGAGCTCCTCGCTGGGAGTGCGGAACACAACGTTCATTCTGGAGCGGTCAGCTTTGGCGACCGGGCTCTTGAAGAAGCTGCTCTCATCGAGGAAGGCATAGAGTTTGGCGGCCTTGGCGTTGTTGATCTCTTCCATCGCGGCGACTCCGCCCTTGGCTTTGACCCAGTCGGTGACGAGTCCGAGCATGTAGATGGCGAAGGTCGGAGGAGTGTTGAACATCGAACCGTTCTCGATGTAGGTGCTGTAACGCAACATGGTCGGAACTTTGTCGCTGGTGCGCTCGGCGAGCTCTTTCTTCATCACGACCAGGGCGACACCGCTGGGACCGAGGTTCTTCTGGGCTCCGGCGTAGAAGAGACCGAACTTGTTGGCGTCAAAGACTCTGGACATGATATCGCTGGACATATCGGCGATCAGCGGAACTCCGGCAGGAGCCTCGGGAAGAGTCTGGTACTGGGTTCCGGCAACGGTGTTGTTGCTGGTGATGTGCAGATAGGCGGCTCCGGGAGTGAGCTTCCACTCGCTCTGGGCGGGAATGTGGTCATATTTGCTCTCTTTGGTGCTGGCGGCGATGTTGGCGGTTCCGAAGAGTTTTGCCTCTTTGGCGGCTTTGGCACCCCAGACACCGGAGTCGATGTAGTCGGCGGTTCCGCCGTTGAGCAGGTTCATCGGGATCATGGCGAACTGCATGCTCGCTCCGCCCTGGATGAACATCACAACGAAGTCATCGGAGAGTCCGAGAAGCTCGCGGATGTTGGCTTCGGCGTGGTCGATCACCGGCTGGAAATATTTTCCGCGGTGTGAGAGCTCCATGACTCCGGAGCCGCTGCCCTGAAAGTTGACGAACTCTTCCTGAGCCTTGAGCATGACTTCCTTCGGAAGCATTGCCGGACCTGCTGCAAAATTGTAGATCTTCATTTTTTAATCTCCATGGTTATTGTTGTTGAAACTGCTTTGCATGATCTTTTCACATTGACCAATATACCCCGTCCTTTTCCGGATTTCAAGCTTTTGTTTGACGCAATGCCGCTGAATATTGGATTTTTTTTGACCGCAGGTATCTTTTATGGCAAACTGATAGTATCAGAATTTTTTGATTGTAAAATCTGATAGTATCAGTTTTTCGGAAGTGCCGGGCAGAACATCAGCAGGGAGGGCTCCCGGGGGGGGGCTCAACAAAGAGAAAAAGGGCGAAAAACAGCCTGAAATGCAAATTTTCTTGAAAAAAAATGAAAAATGTCGCTCTGATTGCTTGACAAATCAGCAAGATGATATTCCATTATAGAAAGACGATAGTTGTCTAAGTGAAACCATCGAGGAAATATGAGGTATTACACAGAAGATCACAAGTGGATCGAGATAGTCGGAGACGATGCAATCATCGGAATTTCCGAGTATGCAGCAGATGAATTGGGCGAAGTGACATTTGTCGAACTTCCCGAGGAGGATGATGACTTTATTATCGGCGATATGCTGGGAAGCATCGCAGCTGATGATACGTATGAAATCTATTCTCCTATCAGCGGAACCGTTTGCGCTGTAAATGAGGCGCTGGCGGATGAGCCGGAACTTATCAATGAGTCTCCTGAGGAGAAAGGCTGGCTTTGCCGCCTGACCAATTTTGATAATTCAGAGTTGGACGACCTGATGAACGAAACCGCCTACCGCAAATATCTGCAGACTCTCTGAAGAGAGCACTGTTATTTTTGATACTCCTGCCGCAAGCATGAATTGTTTGCGGCTTTTTTTTTGTTTTGTTTTGCTGGCAGACGGTGGTTGCCAGTTCTGTGCCCGCCAAGCACGCTCTGTGCCAGCGCGAGAAAGACCACCCGCCTTTACTAAGAATACTAAGAATACTAGGAATACTAGGAATACTATGGTTTTATCGGGGCGGTGAAGTATGTCGCACGCAAAGAGTTTGCGCCGAAGCTTTGGGTTTTGGTATGTCGCACGCCGATTACCGCATCTGTATTGTACAACCGGCACAGAACCGATATAAAAATCGGGTCTGTGCCGCGCGTTTTTTTGTCTTCCGGGAATTACTTCAATGAGAAGGTCATAGTCATGACCAGACGGATGACTTTGGTCACGCTGGAAGTGTTGTAAACTCCGTAGTCGCTGGTGTCATTGCAGGCGGGTTCGGTGATCTGGATGACTCCCTGGCGGGCGGTCATGAGGGGACCGAGGTTGCTTCCGCTCTGGCTGGCTGCAACTTTGGCGCGCTCTGCGGCAGATGCGCTGGCGAGGTTCACAAGTTCGAGCTTATACTGCTCAAGGTCATTGATGTAGAACTCCGGATTACTGACGCTGATGTCAATATTGTTCATGGCAAGATCATGGAATCTCAGTATGTTTTTGTTGACAAGATCAACGTCTCTGGTGCGTACTGTGACGCTGTAAGTGAACCGATAGTACGCAAACTCCCTGCGCTCGGTCGTTCTGCCGTTGACAGTTGTTTTGATATCGTTGTATCTTTCGTCGCAGACGATTCTCGGATCGAAGATCATATCATTGGTGAAACCAAGGTTTTTGAGCTGGTTGTGCAGGATGATTTTGACTCTGGCAAGGTCCTTGTAGCCCTTGGCTTTGTCGGTGTTGTTGACTCCGACGGTGAGGTTGAAGGTGGCGACATCGCTTTTGATGGTCTTTTCGGCGACTCCCTTGACGGTGATGGTCTTTTCGGTGGTTTTCTGGATTTTCAAAATAAAACGGCTGAGCAGATATGATGAAAGCGACATTCCCACCATTATAGAAATAATGGCGAAAGAGATGGTGATGATTCTGAGAGACGGGTGCGATTTTTCCATGCTGCGGACTCCTTGTGTTGAAAATGGTTGATTGTTGGGGTGTTCCCTCTTTTTTTTGAAGGGGGTGAAATATAGCATTGAGATGGAGTCGTGTCAAGCTGATATTAAGGAAAATCTTAATATTTTTTTAATATTTTTTAAAAGCTGTGCAAAAAGCATAAAAAAGAGAAAAGTATGAAATAAAAGATATGATAACATGTTGTAAATCAAAGTGTTATGCTTGAAGATGATAAATAAAAAGTTTTTGTGCCAATATCCTGAGTTATGAAATGTACTTGTTTTTTGCTCATGCAGAGGGGGGATATTCCGGATAGAGTCATACTGTCAGAAGGCTCGTCAGGAGGAAAAATAAAAAGGACAACTCACGGCTTTTTCAGCTGGAGTTGTCCAGTTTAAGTAATTGACGTATAATGGATTAAATGGCGTCCACTATCGAGGCGCAAACGGCGAGAGCACGGGCTGCTTCCGCCGGAGTGCAATGAGCGGTGTTTTTGCCTGCAAGAGCATCGGCGAAAGCACGCATTTCAAGAGCATATCCATCCTGATCGGGAAGCTCCACCGGTTCGCATTTTTCTCCGCATGAAAGCAGGACAGGAGTCTGTGCATTGGTCGCACACTCCAGTGTCGCGTTCTCAAAAACGGCGGTGTATCCTGAGCGGAACGGGAACGCAGGCTGGTCGGAAAAACCTCCTTCGATCTCGATGAGTGTTCCGCAGGCAGTTTTCCACTCTGCTTTGAAGAGTTTATCAGCGTAAGCCTCTTTGACGGCAGAGAGATTTTCCGGTACTCCCGCGAGATACAGGGCGAAATCGACATCGTGGATGTTGAGATCGTATATCGGGCCGGTGATGGATTTGAGGGAGGTGTCTTTGTCTTTCCATGCTCCCCAGACCGGAACTCCGGCGCGGCGCAGGAGCTTGAGGTATTTGAGCTTTCCGTAGGTGTTCTCAGAGACGACCTGTTTCAGATAGCTGTACTGGGGGAAGAAGCGCAGACAATGTCCGACGTGGAAAATGCAGTTGCTTTTTTCCGCCGCGGCGAGAATGTCTTTCGCCTCGTTGGCAGTGACGCAGAGGGGCTTTTCGAGAAAGACATGCTTACCGGCATTGAGACACTCGATCGCGCTCGAGGCGTGGGCGGAAGTCGGAGATGCGATGACAACGGCATCGCACTCACAGTTGGCAAATGCCTCAGCGAGAGTGGTGAAAAACGGAATATCATCGAGCAGTTTCCAGTCGAAGTTTTCGGTGGATATGTTTCCGGCAACGGGTTTGATGCTGTCTTTTGACTCGAAGGTCACGACGGCAGCCAGCTCAAGGTCGCTGCTGTTGAGAATATTGGCAGCGTGGGTCTGGCCCATGAAGCCGAAGCCGCATACGATTATTTTCTTTTTCACGCCTGACTCCAATCGAAGATGATTCCCATTTCGTTACCACGGTTGCGCTCGAGGGCCTCGTACGCGATGGCGGCGTCCTTGAAGTCGAGCTTTCTGCTCACGAGCGGAGCAAGATCGAGTTTTCCGAGCTTGACGAGGTCGAAGAACATCTCGACGTGACGCTCTTTTGTCCAGGGGTTGTTGTCCTGCGGGAAATCAGGATGTGAGAAGTTGTGAGCTCCGATGATGGAGACCGAGGGCCAGCAGCAGTAGTCGTGGAAATCGAACAGCACGGGTTTCTTGGGGCTGCTCAGAATGACCACTCTGCCGCGCTGACGGAGAAGCTGAACCTGGGAAGCGAGAAGGTCGGCGTTTCCGGTGAGCTCGATGACGACATCAGCCATTCTTCCGGAGTTGTGCTTTTTGACTACATCAAGAACATTCTCTTCTTTGGGATTGCAGGGAACGATGCCCTTCTCTTTGGGAAGCAGGTCGAGACGGTGCTGAGCGGTATCGACTCCGATGATGGGGAACGCTCCGCACTGCTGGAGAAATCTCACCGCGAACTGACCGAGCAGACCGAGACCGAAAACCACGGCGCACTCGCCCCACTTGGTCTGGGAGGTACGGATTCCGTTCATAACGATCTGCGGAATGGTGAAGAAGACGGCATCATCGTCAGAAACTCCATCCGGAACGATGGTGCAGCCGTTTCCTCCGGAAGCCTGTCCGTCCTCACCGCCCAGGGTGACGGTGACGTAAGCGGCGTGGGGTTTTGTGGTGGCAACGCGTTTGCCGATCCATGATCTGTCGATGTTTTTTCCGGCATCGATGACGACTCCGACGTTGTTGTATCCGGGGTAGAAGGGGCAGGAGAAGTTTTTGTCCCACACTGAGCCCGGTTCGTAATCGGCGCTGTAAGCGGTCATTTCAGTTCCGGTACTGATGAGAGTACGGTAGGTCTTGATGAGCAGGTCGTCGTCGCCCGGAACGGGGATATCTGACACAAGGATATCAGCCTTGTGCGGTTCGGGGAAATAGACAGTTTGGTTTTTTGCCATTTTCTTTATCCTCCTTGTTGGTTAAGGGTTGAATTTTCCTTTTGGTATGATATAATATAACTGTGCTAAAAAGATAATTCTTTGCAAAAAACAACAAAAAACTATGCAAAAAACGCAAATAAGCTATGATCCGATAAAACTTCCTGAGGAGTTTCCGGTAACGGTTCCGGGATTTACCACGCCTCCGCAGTGCGCGCATATACATAATTGCTTTGAGATAGGGTGCTGCTACTCGGGGACCGGGGGAGTTTTTCAGATCGGAGCAAAGCTCTATTCATGCAATCCGGGAGACGTGGTTTTCATCAATGAAAAGGAGTACCATCTGCTCAATGAGGCGACTCCGGAAAACTCCTGCTGGAAATTTCTCAACCTCGACCCTGCGGCTCTGCTTTCGGGATATATCACTCCGGAGGAAAATATCTTTGATACGGCAAGTTTTTCCGGAATCAACTTCAAAAACGTCATATCCGGCAGCGGCGACCCGGAGTTGGTGGAGCTGGTTCATATCCTGTTTTCGGAGCTGGAAAATCCTGATTTCAAGCCAGCCACCCATATACGCGCCATCGTTTGGGCGGTTTTTTCCAAGCTGAGAAAACACTCTGCGGAAAACGGGGACCGGGCGGGCTATCCGTCTGATGATTTCTCCCGCCTTTATCCTGCGCTCAACTATATATCGCGTTTCTGCCACAAACAGCTTGAGGTTCCTCATCTGGCAGAGATGTGCAGTATGAGTGTGGCAACGTTCCGCAAAAACTTCATCCGTCATACGGGAATGCTGCCGGTGCAGTATATAAACGCCTACCGTTTGAAAGTTGCGCTGTCGCTTTTGAAAAACAGTTCCGAGCAGATAGTCACGATCGCCATGAAGAGCGGATTTCCCACCCTGTCGCACTTCAACAGAGTATTCAAAAAGGAGTTCGGTTCAACTCCGGTGGAGTACAGAAAACTCAGCCGCAGCTGAGGTCACTTTTTTAGCGTGATTTCGAGGACGTCTCCGGCTTTGGCTCCGGTCGGGCGGATGCGCTCTTCGTCGGCGCGGAGCAGCTCAAAGCCCCAGAAGTCGATGATGCGTATGTTTTCTCCGGTACGCATGAGTTTTATGCTTTCTATCTTGCCTTTGAGCTGAGGAAGAATCACGTCTCCGACCGGAGTTATCAAAAGATAGCAGTAAATTTTGTTCTCTTTTGCGGTATAGGCGCAGCCGAATGGAGGAGTGTATTGCGAACTTCCGCATCCCGTGACGGCTTCGCTGTGCAGCTTGAACCACTCAGCCATCTCTTTGAGGCGGGACTCGGCAGTTTCTCCGATGGAGCCGTTGGCGTCCGGACCTACGTTGAGCAGCATATTTCCGCTGCGCGAGACACAGCCGATCAGGGCTGATATGAGAGAGTGAGCGTCTTTGTAGTTGTTGTCTCCGGCGCAGTATCCCCAGTTGTTGTTCATGGTGGTGCAGCTCTCCCACGCGACCTCCCTGCCTTTGACCACAGGAGGCTGGTTCATCACGCATATCTCAGGAGTATAGTAGTCAAAATCGCGCACATTCTCTTTGGAAAACGCCAGACGGTCATTGACGATGATTTCCGGTTGGTGGCGATAGACCATTTCAAGTATGCGGTCGCGGTCGAAGTAGTCGGTTCCGTCCTTGTACTTGCTGGTGTAGTCGAGGAAGAGCAGATCGACTTTGCCGTATTCGGTCATAAGCTGCTGGAGATGATTGAAGAGCAGCTCTTTGAACGCGGAATACTCTTCCAGAGTCGGAGTGTGCAGTTCTTTTCTCTGGATGTATTCCGGAGACTCCGGATCGGCGTATCCCGGGTGCGTCCAGTCGGGAAGAGAGTGGTAGAAACCTATTTTCATACCTTCTGCGCGGAACGCTTCAACTACCTCCCGGACGATATCTTTGCCGTAAGGCGAGTTGGTAACTTTGTAATCCGTGAAGTGGCTGTCGAACATACAAAATCCGTCGTGGTGGCGGGTGGTGAATACCACGTACTTCATTCCGGCGGCGGAGGCGAGCCGGGCGAGTTTGCGCGGGTCGAAATCCTGCGGGTCGAATACTTTGGAAAAATCCTGATATTCATTCTCTTTCCACGGCTCGTGGGCAAAAGACCACTCTCCTTTAGCGGGTATCGCATAGATGCCCCAATGGATAAACATTCCGAAACGGCTGTCGGTAAACCACTTGATTTTGTCCATAATTCACTCTCCCGGTGCTGCAAGCAGCCTTGTTCTTCTGGTGCCGATGGGGAATTTGACCTGAAAAACAGTCCCCTTTTCCGGCTCTGATATAATTCCGAAATCCGCTCCGTGTGCGCGGAAAACTTTTTCGATAACGAGCATACCGATACCGTTGCCTCCTGCTTTGTAGCTCTGGAAGGCTTTGAATACTCCGGAAAGCTGTTCCGGAGTTATTCCGCACCCCGAGTCTGAAAACTCAAGGACGAAAAAGTCATTGGCGGCATAGCCTGATATATTCAGAGTTCCTCCGTTCACCATCGCCTGGGCGGCGTTGCGGATGATGTTATAGAAAGCCTGTTTGAGCTGTTTGCGGTCGGCTGAGACCGGAATTGTCACATCCTGCCAGCTGCAGTTGACCGATATCTTGCGGTTTTCTATTTCAGCGCGCATGAATTTCAGAACTTCGATGATGAGTTCTCTGATATCCACCGGAGAAAACTCCGGCTGTCCGGGGCGCAGGTCTGAGAGAAAACCGTGGATTATACTGTCCAGCCGCTCGACTTCTGCTTTGCATACTGAGAGCATCTCGCGGGCGTCGTCGCGGTCGATTTCCTTGTCATCGAGGCTCTTTTCGAGTATCTGCAAGTTGAGATATAAACTGTTGAGCGGATTGCCGATCTCGTGGGCGACTCCGGATGCGAGCAGCGAGACCGCCTGACTTGTTTCGCGCTCGAGGTCGCTCTTGGTCTTTTTGCGGCTCTCGGTGACGTCGCGCAACATGATGGCGGCAAGTTCAGGCTCTTCCGGAAGCGGAACGAGATATATCTGGATATATTTGCGCGTCGGATAGAGTATTTCCACCTCCTGCCGGGCGAGACGGAAAGAGTTTGCGTTGTTCTGCTGGATTATCTGCTGCCAGTCGATATCCTGGATCAGCTGGGATATGCGCAGACTGCTCAAATCTTCGGGCAGGGCAAGCAGTTCCCTTGCGGCGCGGTTGTTGTAGCGTATCTTCAAATTGCGGTCAACTACGAGGATGCCTTCATCCACGGCGTTGAATACGGTCTCGAAAAATCCGCGTTCTTTTGCCAGACGCAGGATATATGCCTGACGGCTTGAGGAGTCAAGGTCATCGAGCCTTTCATTGAAACGGTCGATAAATTTTTTCCGTACAGCCATTTTGCAAAAAACTCCAAGAATTTACATATTCAAATCGTTGTGAAGAAATCTGTCCCGCGATGCGCCATCGATGCAAACAAAGCGATTTATGTATTTGACAAATCATGCCCTCAGCATTATATTCTAAAGCATATCATCAAATATTGCAATATGATTTTTTGATACGTCGTCACAAAAATCAGGACATTATCTATTCAGGGAGATATTCTCCACTGGTATAAAGTAATACTGTTTTGCCAAAATTCAAGAAGGGCGGAAGAAAGTAATGAAAAAAGTTGTGTTTGCGCTGCTGCTGGCGGTCTGCGGAGTTTTGACTGCAAATGATATTCCGATGATAAAAACCGCATTTGTTTCCGGGCGCGTCGAGATAAAGGAGACGGGCAGCGTGGTCGAAGTCGCTGAGACGGACTTGAAACTCAAAGAGCAGAGTGCTTCAGCAAAAATCGCCTGCGGAGACAAAACTTTTCTCTGGGAACCCTCCGAACTTGTCAGCCGCGCCACGGGAGGAGCGGATATCATTTCCACCCACCTCACGGCAGACGGAAGCTGCACCGTGATATGCGAGCGCACCGGAGGCGCAGGAAATCCCAACGGATTGCGTATAGTCTGTGTCGATAATGACTCCGGAAAAGTCATCCGGGCGACCGGAGTATTTGAGATAAACCTGCTTCAAGCCGTCCTGCTGAATGACACACAGCTTGTTTTCACAGCTTCCCGCCCCGCAGACAGCAGCGGAAATTTCTTCGCAGGAGCAATAGATATCGTCTCCGAAGAGATCACCCGCAAAAGCGCGGATATTTCCGGAGAGCCCAAGGCAATAGCGTGCGCTTCAGGACTGCTCTATGTCGCCGAACAGCAGAAAAAGACAATATCGGTTTATGATGCGGAGTCTTTTGAACTGCTCGCGGTCTGTTCTTGCGGGTTTGCTCCGGAAGGTATCGTGCTCTCTGCTGATAAATCAGCTCTCGCGGTCTTCGGAAACGGAGTTCTCGACATCTACGACGCGCAGGTGCACAATAAAACTCTCTACCGGAAAAAACATTTCTCCTGTCCCGGAGCGAATTTTACCCGCTGTGTCATCGCCGATCCCGCTGCTGAACTCGTAACGGTGTTTTCTCCGGGAGAAAATGGCTGGACTACTCTCGGAGATAAGCTGGTCAAACTCGATATCATCTGCGGAGAGTACGCCGCGGCGTATGTTCCTGAACGCGTCATCCTTATTGAAAACCGTATGCGGGCACTTGAGATGTTCCGTCTTCCGGATATTGCGGTAAAGAAAAAGTACGAGCCGCGCAAAATGCGTCCGGCAAGCCGCAACGACAACACCTTCTTTGCCTTCGTGCCGGGAAAAAAGTCATCCGCGCTGATTCTCGCCGACCATCGCGGAAATCTCTGGAAAATCCTCCTCACCGGCAAACGCGGGAAGAAGCTGCCCGTCCTCATGGTCGATGACACGGGAATCCGCAAATAGCATTACAGCTGATTACTTTTCCATCTCAAATATATTGAGCATTTTGACCGTTGCTTTGATGGCGGCTTCGCTCTGGTCGGCGTCAAGTCCGCAGGTGCGGAGCGTGCGGGTTCCCCATTTCCACGAGATGACCGTCTGGACAAGTGCGTCGGTTCTGCCTCCCGGAGGAATGGTGACCACGTAGTTTTCAAGGGTCGGAAACTCCTTGCCGAGTTTGTCCTGCCATATTTTCCGCAGGGCTTTGACGAATGCGTCGTATTGTCCGCTGCCGTTGCTGCTCGCTTCGTAGCGTTCTCCGCGTATTTCCACGCTGACCGACGCCATCGGACGCAGACCTTTGGCGACATTGAGGACGTAACCGGCAAGTTTGACTACATCATCTTCCTGCGTGCTTCTCAACACGTCGGCGGCGATGTAGGGGAGATCTTCGGGCATGACCATCTCTTTTTTGTCTCCGAGCTCGATGACTCTGCGGGTGATGAGCTCCATGGAGCGTTCATCAAGCTCGATGCCGAGCTCTTCGAGATTTTTGCGGATGTTGGCTTTGCCGCTTGCTTTCCCGAGTGAATAACTGCGGCGGCGTCCGAACCGTTCAGGAGCAAGGGAGCTGCAATAAAGTTCTCCTTTGCTGTCGCCGTCGGCGTGGATGCCCGCGACTTGGGTGAACACTTTTTCGCCGACGACAGGCTGATTTACCGGAACGGCTATTCCGGAATAGTATTCCACGAGTTTGCTTGCCTCGTAGAGGCGGCTTTCGTCGATGGAGCTGGTTATTCCGAAGTGATCTTTCAAAATCGCGTGTATGCTTGCCAGCGGAGTATTTCCTGCCCGCTCACCGAGACCGTTTATCGTGGTGTGCAGTCCGGCGGCTCCGTTGACGGCAGCGGCAAGACTGTTCGCCACGGCAAGGTCATAGTCGTTGTGGGCGTGGAAATCAAAGTGCAGATGAGGAAATTTCTCACACATGAGTTTGATATACTCTGCCGTTTCAAGCGGATTGAGAATTCCGAGTGTATCCGGAAGCATAAAGCGGCACACCGGATATCCGTTGAGCCCGTCAATAAGATCAAAGAGATAATCCCGGCTCTGTTTTATACCGTTGCTCCAGTCTTCGAGATATAAATTAACGCTGATATCTTTGCTTTGGGCGTATGATATGGTCTCCTTTATGCCTTCAAGGTGCTGCGCAGGAGTTTTGCCGAGCTGAGCTGTGCAATGTTTTTCGGACCCTTTGCAGAGCAGATTGAGGACTTTGGCTCCGGCTTTCTCCAGCCAGTCAACGGAGCGTCCTGAGTCCACAAAACCGAGGACTTCGACTTTTTCAGCCATTCCGAGCTCTTTTGCGCTGGCGCAGATCGCGCTCACCGCTTCAAATTCTCCGTCCGACACCCGGCAGGAGCCTGCTTCGATGCGGTCAACGGCAAGGTCGCGGAGCAGAAAACGCGATATAAGCACCTTTTCCTGTGCGTTGAAGGACATTCCGTCGGTCTGCTCTCCGTCGCGGAGGGTGGTGTCAAGTATCTCGATTTTGCGTTTTTCCATCATATTGGCTGTATGTTAAGTCGGTTTGTCTCTGTCATCCGGCAGTTAAGGTATCACCTGAGCCGCAGATTTTCAAGTCTCTGCGGCAATATTTGCGGATTTTACAGCTCCTTTACCTCGATAAGTGCGGCATCGAGGCGCGGAATGGCAACGTCCACGGTTTGAGCAGTCACGGTCTCTTTTCCGTCTGCGGTGGTGATGATGATTTCACATGCGGTATCGAATTTCACCGTACAGACAGAGCTTGAACTTGCGCTGTTGGCGAGGATGACCGCTTTGCCGCTTCCGTTCTGCCACGCCGCAGCGTGCACCACGGGGACAGATGGCGGAGTCTGGTGTTTGGTGCAGATGGTGCAGCTCTGACTTGTCACTTCAGGACACTTGGTCATACGTCCGGAAACCAGATACTTTTTCATCTCGTTTCTGCGCCATTTTGAGAGATTTTTTATCAGAGTTATGATCGGCTCCTGTTCGGGAGCGGGATCGCTCCAGAGCTGACACCAGTTCCAATGGATATCGCCCTTGTCTTTGAGGACGACAGAGAGGAGATTTCCAGATACGAAGTTCCAGGCGAGGTTCCAGACGCAGAAGAATGGAGTGGCTTCGAGGTCGATCGCGCCGTGGAGCCATACGCCGTTACCGGAAAATCCTGAGGTGTATTCATGATACAGATAACTGTAAAGCGCGACGGGAACGCCTCCGGTTGACCACGCAAGATGATTGCGCAAATCGTTGAGTTTGCAGACCTTCACATAGGGCTGGGCTGCGGCGTTTTCGCATCCGATAAGGGTTTTTCCTGCTGCCTGCTGCGCATTGTCGAGCAGCTTCTGCATGGCGCGGGTCTGCCATGATCCGGGAGTGTCAGGGTGTCCATGTCTCTTCGAGTAGCACAAGGGAGAGGTGCACCCCTGATTCTGATCGAAGTATTGCAGATAATCTACTCCGATACCGGAGGCTCCACGGATTTCCGCAGAGACCACGTCAGAGGTGTATTTTCTCGCGGGGCAGAGGTCAAAACCGAGCCGCTGTCCTCTCGGGTGGTTGCATACTCTCGACCAGGCTTCTCCGCGCGGGCCGATACAAATCTCATCTGCCACATTCTCTTCTTCAAAACGCTTTTCGAGCGAATAATCAGGGTCGATCATGCTCTTGTGCGTCCAGGCTATTCCGGAGGCGTACAATCCGACGCTGTTATCTCTTTCGTGCATGGCATCGACAAACTCTTTGAGCAGCTCTTCTCCTCCGGACGGCGGCCAGATGAAGGGCGGAGCCCACGGCGCAGTTCCCTCCCAGTGCATCAGAAGTGCCATTACCGGGTTGTCCCACTTTTCGTTGAATTTGTCTATGACCGGAAGCGCATTCGAGTAGGGATAATACTCATTGGGAACCAGCCCTCCGGCATCGATTCCGAAACCTTTTACGGGATATGCAAGTATGACCGGAGACGCATCCAATACCTGCGGCATTGCATCAGTGAGTTTTTCCGGCATGACTCCGGCAGACTCCATCCATTTGCGGTATATCTCAGCTGCGTCCTGCCAGTTGCCTTTGAATGTGCGCAGTTGAACGGTTCCTGAGATGCTGTTTTCGCCTCCCGTGAACTGCTGAAGCACCGTGCGGACGCGTCCGTTGACCGGAAGAAAATCGACCACTTTGGGAGCATCGCTGATGTCATGGCATCCGATGTAAAGCCCGGCAGCATCATCATATACCGCTTCAAACTGGGCGGCGGCGGGACCGGGATAAAAGCTGTCTATTCCGGTGAGCGGATATTCGGCGTATTTGCACTTGAAGGGAGCTCTGCGTTCTCTCTCTTCGAGATCGGTTATCAGAGTTCCTTCGGCGTTGGGAATGAGAAATTTGGTGTCGGAGTTTTTCCTGAGCTCAAGGCGCGGAAAATCTATCCATTCGGTTTTGAAATAATCTCTGCCCGGAGTCGCTTTGATGTCCCAGAGAAGAGTTCCGTTGTCATCGCACGAAACAAAGATGACTACTTCTGTTCCGGGGAGATCATTGCACCCTGAGAAGGTTATGGTGACCGAATTTTCTCCCGTTTCGCAGGAGTTTTCAGAGAAACTCTCAACCGTGTATGAATAGGGATTTCCTATAAAGTCGCGCATCTGCACGGTAAACAGATCGTCAAAGGAGTATTTGTCGCAGAAGTGAGCCACTGCGTTGCTGCGGCAAACGAGCTTTTCAAGTTCAAGTTTGTAATCCAATTAAATTTCCTCTTTCCGTATTTATGAACCGCTCAGGAGTTTTTTCCGAGCGTTGTTGTCTCTTTTACGATGCGTTTGAGCTCTTTGGGAATATCTATCGACTGCGGACACTTTCTGACGCAAGCCATACAGGATACGCACTCCTGGGCGCGTTCCTCTTCGGTGAGCGAGGCATATTCTTTATTGAAAGTCTCAAAGTCGCTGTTGAGTTTCGCCTTGTTATACATGGCAAAAACTTTGGGGATCGCCACTCCTGCCGGGCAGGGCAGACAATAGCGGCAGTCGGTGCAGGGAACGGTTCCGCGCTTGAGGTAGGCGGCGAGAGCACCGGCGATGACTCCGCGCTCTTTGGAGCTGAGGGGTTTGAGACTGCTGAAAGTATTGATGTTGTCGTTGAGGTGCTCCATCTCAGTCATTCCTGAGAGTATGCAGAGCACGTTGGGCAGGTCGGCAACGTAGCGGAACGCCCACGAGGCGGGGCTTGCTTTTGCGTCAGCCCGCCTGAAGATGGCGCGGGCCTCATCGTTGAGTTTCGCCAATGCGCCTCCGCGCAGAGGCTCCATCACGATCACCGGAATATTGCGTTTGGTGAGAATTTCATACTGCTCTTTGGATTTATACTGCGTCCAGTCATAGTAGTTGAGCTGTATCTGGGCAAAGTCCCATTTGCAGCTTGAGGCGATGTCTTCGAGTATTTCAGGCTTGCCGTGGAAAGAGAATCCGAGATGGCGTATCTCTCCGTTTTCCTGCTTCTTTTTCAGGAACTCATAGACTTTGAGCCGTTTTGCGTTCTGCCAGTTGCGTTTGTTGAGCGCGTGGAGCAGATAGAAGTCGAAGTATTTTGTTTTGCAGCGGGAAAGCTGTTCCTGCCATATCCTTTCAAGATCGGCTTCGGTCTTGAGCATACGCACCGGCATTTTGTCGGCGAGCAGATAGCTTGAGCGGGGATATTTGCTCAGCAGATCGCCAACGCATTTTTCGCTTTTGCCCCGGTGGTAGAAGTAGGCGGTATCGAAATAGTTTACTCCGCACTCCATTGCGCGGGAAAATAATTTTTCTGTTTTGGCGTAATCAATTTCGCCATTTCCGTTGCGCGGCAGTCTCATCGTTCCGTAGCCGAGCAGAGGAACGGTTATTCCGTTTATGGTGCGCTGTACGACTTTAGCCGGGGAAAGGGCAGCGGAAGAAGCCGTTTTTTTGCTCTTTGCCATCAATCGGGAGATCGGAGCAAACATGGATACGGTGAGGATGCCTTTGAGAAAATCGCGTCTTTTCATTTTTTTTTCATCCTTGTTTTACAGGAGTTTGTTCTTTAATTGCTTCTATACTGAATGCTTCGGTGGGACATACTTCGTGACACGCTCCGCAGCCGATGCAGAGCACAGGTTTGAAGCGCGGAGCTCCGCGCCGCAGGGTTATGGCTCCGGCGGGGCAGGCTTTGCCGCATTTGCCGCACTTTGCGCTCTCCTGATAGACCATGCAGATAGAGGGGTCGAATTTTGCCTGGGCTATTTTCAGCTTCTGTTTGACGTTCAGCGGAAGCTGCCTGATAGCTCCTGTGGGACAGATATCTCCGCATTTGGTGCAGTTATAGAGACAGCTTCCGTTATCAAGGTCGAGTGAAACAGGTCCGACGCCGTGTTTTGCCGGAACGATGATTTTTTGCGGACAGACTTTGGTGCAGAGCAGACAGCCTGTGCATTTGCGGGAAAAGTGTTCAGCCGAGGCGGCTCCCGGAGGATATATGCCTGAGTTTTTCTCCATTGACGGAATAAGTTTGTTCCATTTGACTTTGCTTAAAATATATCCTGCGGCAAATCCGGCGGCACCGACGCCTGCGCGGATGAGGAAAGTCCTGCGCCCGATCGCCGGATCACTCTTTTTTCGGATGAATTTTATTGCTCCGACTGGACAGGCTGCTGTGCACTCCATGCAGCGCAGGCAGCGTTCGTTGTCGAGAGATTTGTTTTCAGGATCGACACAGCCAGCCGGACACACTTTGACGCATTTTTTGCAGTTTATACAGTTGTCTGCTATCTCAAGCCGGAATACTCCTCCCTTCGCCATAAGTCCGAGGAGCGTTCCCGCCGGACAGATGTTGTTGCAGAAGAATCTTCTTTTGAATAGAGTTACAAGCACTATGACCGCAACGGGAAGAGTTCCTCCCCAGAGGAAGGCGCTGACACTGCGTCCGAAGAGGCTGTACGGATCAAGAAAGAAGTATCCGGCGGCAGTAGCTCCGGAGAGCATACCTGCGGTGATTCCGAGAATGAGATAGCGGATAAGACAGTTCCCTTTGGATACTTTGTTTTTGGCAAAAGGAACCAGCCCGGTGATATCCTGCATGATCCCCAGCGGACAGAGGATGGAGCAGTAGAACCTTCCGGCAAAACGCGCAAGCAGGATATGGAAGAGCGCGATGAACATGGAAACCATTGACGCTCCGGATATCCACGCCGCGGCGGCGGGAATAAATTCTGCGTGCATGATCTGAGATGCCGCTCCCACTCCGCAGAATGCTGCGATGCAGACGGCAAAAAACAGTGAGGCTGAAATTATACGGGCGATTTTAAAGCGTTTGTCGGCTGCCATAGTTTTTCCAATAGGTTGAGTTTACTTTATTATACTTGATAAAGTATAATCTTATAAAGGTGATTTGTCAAGCTGAGAGCAGATGATCAGACGGCTTTTTAAGCGAAAATTAACAAACCTCTCTTAAAATATGCAGCGTTATTTGCAAACATAGTTTTTAAATGCTATATTAAGACAGACCGATTTTAGTTAAAAAATCTTAATGAAAAGGGGAAATTTTTATGCATTGGGTTGATTGGCTGATAATGATCCTGCCGTTCCTGACGGTCATGTGGCTGGCGATATATTCCGGCAAATATGTCCGCGGAGTAGCAGACTTTCTTGCCGCCGGACGTGTTGCGGGCCGTTACGTCATCGCGGTCGGAGATGTTGCGTCCGGATTGAGTGTCATAACCATAGTCGCATTGGTCGAAGCAAAATACCAATGCGGATTTGCGATGACTTTCTGGGATACGATCATGCTTCCGCTGAGTACGATCTTCAGTTTGAGCGGATACTGTATCTACCGCTACCGTGCGACGCGCGCGCTGTCGATAGGACAGTTTCTTGAAATGCGTTACAGCAGGCGTTTCAGGGTGATCGCGGCAACTATCAGAACGATCGCGGAAATGATAACCAACGCTATTGGACCTGCGGTCGCGGCAAACTTTTTCATCTACTTCCTCGGACTTCCGCACCGTTTCAATGTCTGCGGAATAAACCTGCCGACATTTGTTCTGCTTACCGGATTTCTGCTTATCGTAGCCACGATGGTGATCTGGCCGGGAGGACGTATTTCTCTTTTGATCACAGATTGTTTCCAGAGCCTAATAAGTTACCCTGTGTTTCTGATACTCACGGGATATGTGTTCCTCTACTTCAACTGGGGTCAGGATATCGCTCCTGTTATGATGGACAGGGTTTCCGGAGAGAGTTATCTCAATCCTTTTGATATCAGCCAGCTCCGCGATTTCAACTTGTTTGCTCTCGTGTTCAACCTCACCAATAGCATCCTCAACCGCGCTGCGTGGATCGGAAACGACACATCCGGCTCAGGACGTACTCCTCACGAGCAGAAGATGGCAAACATCCTCGGAACCTGGAGAAACGGTTTCGCCGCCGTCATGCAGATTGTTGTCGCCCTTATGATCATCTGCTTTATGGCGCACCACAAGTTTGCCGACAGAGCGCACGATGTCCGTCTGAAGCTCTCTGATAAAGTTCTTACCGAAGTTATCGAAGACAGCAACGACCGTGCAAGAATAAGCAAGGCGGTGAACAGCGTTCCTGTGCAGAAGCATATCATCGGCAAAGATGAGCCGCTTTCACGCAAGAAGAATCTGGATACTCCCTATCTTGACGTTACCCTCAACGAGATGCGTGCAACTGCTGTTTCCAAAGTTGAACCGGGACTTTCCGGACAAGCGAAGGAGGATGCTGAACGTGAAGCTGTCGCTCAGGCGAACACCAAGTTCCAGAACTTCCGCAGTCTTTATCATCAGATGATGATGCCGATGGCGTTGCGCAATCTGCTGCCGGTAGGACTTATGGGAGTGTTCGCTCTGCTTATGATTATGCTGCTTATATCCACCGATGACAGCCGCATTTTCAACGCCTCAAGTACCATTGTTCAGGATACCATTCTGCCGTTTTTCAAGAAGCCTCCCACTCCGAAACAGCACTTGAATATCCTCCGCTGGGCGTCTGCCGGAGTTGCGCTGCTCTTCTTCATCATCGCAGTATTCTTCACCCAGCTCGACTATATCAATATGTTCACGACCATCATGTGTTCGCTCTGGCTGGGCGGCGCAGGTCCGATTATGGTGTTCGGTCTTTACAGCCGCTTCGGAAACACCGTCGGAGCCTACTGCTCGCTGATTTTCGGTTCAGGAATTTCCCTCACCGGATTGCTCTGCCAGCGCAACTGGTCAGACCACATCTATCCTCTGCTTGCCCGCAACGGCTGGGATGTTCCGGTCGGCAAGTTCCTCGCCGCGTGTTCCGGGCCGTTTGAGCCTTTCGTCGTCTGGAGAATGGACGCCGTCAAATTTCCGCTGAACAGCTATGAAATAGGTTTTATCGCCATGATCTCCGGAGTTATCGCCTATATCATCGGCAGTCTCGTGACCTATCGCGAGCCTTACAACCTCGACCGTCTGCTCCACCGCGGAGAGTATGCCGATAAAGACTCCGTGGAAAAGAAAACCGAATGGAACATCAAGACCGTCTGGGGAAAACTTATCGGAATCACCGAAGAGTACACCCTCGGAGATCGCATCATCGCATGGAGCGTGTTCTCTTACAACATCATCTATAAACTGCTGCTCGCGTTTATTGCGGTGCTGATCTGGAACCGCATCTCTCCGTGGCCGAAAGAGTGGTGGGGAGACTACTTCTATATCACCATCATCGTCATTCCGAGTATTGCCGGAGTCATTACGACCTTCTGGTTTATGACCGGCGGAATCATCCATTTGCGTCAGCTTTTCCGCGACCTTGCCAAGCGTGTCGATAACCCGCTCGACAACGGTCAGGTGATCGGAAACCTCTCTCTGGCAGACAAGGCAGAAGCCGAGAAGCAAGAAAAGTAAATATCATTTCTGCAAGAAAATGGGGCTGTTGCAAAACCTTATTGTTTCAGCATCGTATGGTGAGGGAGTTTAAGAGGCTGCTTGCCTCTTAAAAATCTCCCGGCAGGGGAGAGTCCCCTGCACCTCTGGACAC
>SUVY01000098.1 GCA_015061775.1 Lentisphaerota bacterium
CGCAAACTCACGCAGATGTTTGCGGCGGTGTTTGGCGTTTGGGTATGTTGCACGCTGTTGTTCGCGGCGTAATGCACGGCTAAGTTGTGGCGCAGACAATGGCGGGCGGAATACTTTTCCACATACAATATCTCCGTTCACTCCGTTCAACTCCGTTCTTCTCCGTTCGGGAGCCTTCCGTTTTCTCAAGCCGGACTGCGTGGCTTGGCTTCTTTCAAACAATAGATAAAGGCTGTTGCTCACCTTTCCAAGGTTTTGCAACAGCCCCATCATCTCCCCATATCGGGAACAAAACTTTTTTTGATTTTGGTGCGCGGCGCGGGGCTTGACGGAGGTGAGTGTAACGAACGGAGTGCCTGAGCAGCGCAGACCGCAGGGCGAGCAGCGCAAGGCAACCCCGTCAAGAAGTCCCGCGTTGCGTGCCAAATTTTGAAAATTCCATTTTCAAAATTTGGTGCGCGACGCGGGACTTGAACCCGCACATCTTGCGATACAGGAACCTAAATCCTGCGTGTCTGCCAATTTCACCAGTCGCGCAATTATCTGCTGTGTTTTATAATATACACTCATTTTCGGCAAAAGCAATTGATATTATGTTCAACTTGTGCTATATTATAGGGCAATTTATATACATTAAACATAAAACAGGTTTTTTCTCATGAAAAATCAATTTCAGATTATGGGAGAGCGTTTGCGGGAAATCCGCCTGACGCTGGATATATCAACCGCAGAAATGGCAAGAGTCACCGGAGTGACTGAGGAAGAGTATCTTCTTCATGAATCCGGAGTCGTTGACAGCTCTTTTGCGTTCCTGCTCCGCTGCGCCGAGCGTTTCGGAATCGATATCGGTGCTCTGGTGAGCGGAGCGTCTCCGCGTCTTTCGGTTTACAACATCACCCGCGCCGGTCACGGTCTGCCGATCAAACGCCGCAGGAACCTCAATTATCACCATCTTGCTCCGTTCCTCAAAGACCGCAAGGTCGATCCTCTCTTCGTCAAAGCTCAGTACAATGACGGAAAAAAGAGCATTCCGCTCGAAAAACACGGAGGTCAGGAGTTCGATTATGTCATTTCCGGAAGACTCCGCATGCAGATCGGTGAGCACATCGAAGAGCTCTATCCCGGAGACAGCATCCTTTTCGACGCCAACCATCCGCACGGCATGGTAGCGGTCGATCCCGAAGGATGTGAATTTCTCGCCATTCCCATCAAGGGAGAAGGTGACGGAGACATGCTTGAATTCAAAAGCGATACCAAGATATCCTCTGCCGCCAAACGCAAACTCATCTGCGAAGAGTTTATCGAAGAGACTCTCGACGCAAACGGCCATCTGCAGTCGATCAAATTCCACTATCCCGACAACTTCAACTTTGCTTATGATGTCGTCGATGTCATCGCGGAACGCAATCCCGACAAACGAGCTATGCTCTGGGTCAGCCGCAACGATGAGAAAAAGGAATTCAGCTTCAAAGATATCTCCGTCGAATCCAAGCGCGCAGCCAACTATTTCGCCAGCCTCGGAATCAAAAAAGGCGACCGCGTTATGCTCGTGCTGCGCCGCAACTATCAGTTCTGGATCATCATCAATGCGCTTCACCGCATCGGAGCTGTGGTCGTTCCCGCCTCAAACCAGCTCCTGACCAAGGACTTCGTTTACCGCTTCGACAGCGCAAACATCGCTGCAGTCGTCTGCTCGGTCGATGGAACCATCACCGATTACGCCGATGAAGCCGCGAAAAAGTGTCCGGGAGTCAAAAATCTCATCAGCGTTGACGGCAGCTACAAAAACTGGCGCAATTTCGATGCGGAATACACTGCTTTCGCTCCTGAATTCGAGCGTCCCGCCGACCTCAAAGCAACAGATCCCTCGATAATGTTCTTCAGCAGCGGAACCACCGGTTTCCCCAAATCAGTCATCCACTGCTTCACCTACCCCCTCGGCCACATCGTCACCGCCCGCTGGTGGCAATGTGTCGATCCGGACGGTCTGCATCTCACCATCAGCGATACCGGATGGGCAAAGGCCCTCTGGGGAAAAATTTACGGCCAGTGGCTCAATGAGTGCGCCGTCATGGTCTATGACTTCGACCGCTTCGACGCCGCCAAGATCATGCCGCTCTTTGCCGAGTGCGGAATCACCAGCTTCTGCGCTCCGCCGACCATGTACCGCTTCTTCATCAGAGAAGATCTTTCCAAATATGATTTCTCCGGACTTCAGCACGCCGCGATCGCCGGCGAAGCCCTCAATCCGGAAGTCTATCACCAGTTCTACCGCGCTACCGGCGTGAAACTCATGGAAGGCTTCGGGCAGACCGAAACTACCATGGTTCTCGGAAACGTCGCCGGTATGAACCCCAAACCCGGCTCCATGGGTAAACCCAATCCGCAGTACACCGTCGTCCTTATGGACGCCGACGGCGAGGAAGTCCGCTCCGGTGAAGTCGGAGAAATCTGCATCAAAGCTCAACCCTTCGAGATCCCCGGCCTCTTCATCAGATACGGAAGCAAAGAAGATACCAATGACGCATGGCACGACGGTTATTACCATACCGGCGATACCGCCTGGAAAGATGAAGACGGCTACTACTGGTACGTCGGACGCACCGATGACCTCATCAAATCAAGCGGTTACCGCATCGGCCCCTTCGAAATCGAAAGCGTCATCATGGAACTTCCTTACGTCCTCGAGTGCGCCGTCATCGGAGCCCCAGACCCCACCCGCGGTCAGGTCGTCAAAGCTTACATCACCCTCACCAAAGGCACCGTCGGCTCCGATGAACTTGTCAAGGAAATACAGGAGTACGTGAAAACTCACACCGCTCCCTATAAATACCCGCGCCAAATCGAATTCATCGAACAAATGCCCAAAACCACCAGCGGAAAAATCCGCCGCACCGAACTGCGCAAAATGAGCTCGCAGAAGTAATTTTGTGATGAGTGTGGAGGGGGTTGGAGTTGGAGGGAGAGGGAAACCCTTTGTTGTAACAAAGTGTTTCCCTCTCCCTCCAAACCTCCCTCACTCTTCCCAAAAAACTTTGGGTACTTGGAGTTTGGCTCGCGGTTCTGTTTTGTGAAACGGTGGACGAAGTGGTTGAACTTTGGGTTTTGGTATGTGGCACGCGAAAAGTTTGCAGAGTAATGCACGGCAGAGGTGCGACACATACAATGGCGTGCCGCATACTTCACCACATACGTAAACTCCGTTCAACTCCGTTCACTCCGTTCAGGAGCCTGCCGTCTTCTCGCGCCGAACCAGCGTGGCTTGGCGGATACGCGCGCTAATCACCGTTGGTTACCAGTTCATACCCCGCCAAGCACGTTCTGTGC
Organism: Lentisphaerota bacterium; assembly: GCA_015061775.1. Lineage (GTDB taxonomy): Bacteria > Verrucomicrobiota > Lentisphaeria > Victivallales > Victivallaceae > UBA1784. The sequence continues at coordinate 3,328 of SUVY01000098.1, forward strand.
CCGCGTGAGAAAGACCACCCGCCTTTAGAACGGAGTTGAACGGAATTGAACGGAGTGAACGGATAGCCGGGGCGGAAAAGTATGTCGCACGCAAAGAGTTTGCAGAGTAATGCACGGCAAAGGTGCGACACATACAATGGCGAGCCCGACAAACTGGAGGGCGCAAAAGAATACCGTTTTTCTTGAAAGGAGAGAGGGGGCTTGGGGGAGAGAGGGAAACTTCTTTTTACGGAAAAAGAAGTTTCCCTCTCTCCCCCAATACCCACCACTTCTTATAAAAAAACTATTTATTTTTCTTGCGCCATTCCCATGGAGGGGTGGGGTTGGAGGTGTTCCAGATTCCGGATTTGTGTCGGCGGGCGGAGCGTTCGGCGTCGGCGAGGTCGTATTCGCGGCGGGCGTAATCGGAGTAATACCAGGCGAAGCCTTCGGAGACCATTTCTTTATTTATATATCGGCTATCGAGCATGATTTTTCCGACGGCGCGCTGATAGCGATCGACGGACATGACTTTGACAGAGACATTGCGGGCGAGGATTTTTTCGCGGAGGGCGTCACGGGAGGGGATTCCGTGTTCCTGCGCGGCTTCGGGAGCGTCTATGCCGAAGAAGCGGACGCGGTACTTTTTATTTTCCGGGGTGAGGACGGTGATGGTGTCGCCGTCGTAAACTTCGATCACTTGACCGGAAAACTCCTGCATGGGGGCAGCTGTTCCTTCGGAGGCGGTTCCTCCGGGGAGGAACTTACGCACGGATGAGGGAAAGAACTCTTTGTGTTTCAGCAGGGTTATGCCGAAATCGCCCATGCGGTCGAGGTTAAAGAGCAAACCTCCGGCAACGAAACAAATCAGGGCGAAAAAGGTTCCTTTGAAAGCTTTAAGCAGAGAAAATCCGTCAAAGAGGGATTTTCCTGATTTTTTGGCGGGTCTTCTGTTTGGACGCGGAGGCATTGGGGCAGATCCTCAGGTTTAAATTGTAAAAAAAGACAAAAAAGGCGGGATACTGAGCATCCCGCCTATAAGTTGATTACTGTATCCAGCTGTAAGAAGTGGTATCAATAAAGAGCTTGGTGGCAGACGCCTTTGAGGGCATTTTCTGACGGAGAGAACCGTGATCGTTGGCGTCAACGTGGCCGTCGAGCCAGGCGACGTTGGCTCTGCCGTTGTGGTTTCCGGCAAAACCGCTGTTGCCGAAGTCGAGCCAGTACCACGGGCAGTTTCTTTGATTCTTGACACTTGCACCGTCGGCGATCATATAGAAGCGTGAGGGATGACGGATAAATGCCGGACGGACGCTGACACCGCCCAGACTGCGCTGACCGATGAAAAACGCCATATTGTCGCGCTCTTTTGCCAACTCATCGGTACCGGCGGCATAGGTTGTCGGATGGTGGTCGGCATGGAGAGTGGCTCCATAAGTTGAAATATGCCAGCCGAGGCTCGCTTCTCCCTTATAACTTGCATATTTACCAAGCGGAACAAAGGGGAACACAGCAGGACAGAGCACCATCTTTTCGGTTGAAAGGTAGTTGCCTCCGAGACGCTTTTTCTGCTCATCGGTTCCATAACGCTGCATACTCTCTTTGCAGATCATCTCGCGGAAAGTACGATAGATGTTGGTGGTATGAACATAATAAAGCGGCATCTCTTTGTGGTCTTCGATATAGAGCTGCATGGCAAGTGCACACTGCTTGAGGTTGTTGGTGCACTGGCTGGCTTTGCCGCGCGCACGGGCACTTGTCAAGGCGGGCATGAGGATAGCCGCGAGGATAGCGATAATGGCAATGACGACGAGAAGTTCTATAAGTGTAAAGCTGTGCTTTACACTCATTCCCGGGAATGAAGAGTTTTTCATTTTATAAATCCTTTCTCAAGTTGACTGTTT
>SUVY01000099.1 GCA_015061775.1 Lentisphaerota bacterium
GGCATACCCCTGTGGTAAATCTGCCCCGGGCTACGCCCCCGCATACCGCCGCTATCAAGTTACCCGCATACCCCTGCGGCACATCTTCGCCCGAGCCAAACCACACTGCGGCGCTGCAAACCCACGGGGTATACCTTGACGCACCAACTTGTCCGACAGGTCCGACAGGTCCGACAGGTCCGACAGGTCCGACAGGTCCGACAGGTCAGACACAAGCGTCACGCCCCCGCAGACTGCACACCGCCGTTGCCATCAAACAGACAAGCATACCCCACCGGCACATTTGCGCCTGAGCCAAACCACACAGCGGCACAGCAAACCCACGGGGTATCACATGGCGCACCAACTTGTCCGACAGGTCCGACAGGTCCGACAGGTCAGACACAAGCGTCACGCCCCCGCAGACTGCACACCGCCGTTGCCATCAAAAAAGCCCGGCATACCCCTGTGGTAAATCTGCCCCGGGCTACGCCCCCCGCATACCGCCGTTGCCATCAAAAAAGCCCGGCATACCCCTGTGGTAAATCTGCCCCGGGCTACGCACCCCGCACACCGCCGCTATCAAGTTATCCGCATACCCCAACGTATTTTGAGCTTTTCTGGTGTTTTGGCGGAGAAATTTGCTTTTTGCTGACCTTAGTTGTATATTTACATAGATGTAACGGGGGATTTTAACATGTTGGAACTTTGTTCAGGAGAGTTTTTCGCAGGATGCAAAATTGTCTGTGTTTGCGGAAAAGGCGGATATGGTACTGTTTATCTGGCGGAAAATGCTGCCGGAGAAAAAGTCGCACTCAAAATCATCAATACCAATGAGCAGAAACGCGAACTTGAGGGCATCAAGAATTATTTGCCCGTTTCTCACCAATCTCCATATCTGCTTAAGGTGTTTCATGTCGGCATAGAACAAAATGAGCTGTTTTTGATCATGGAAGCTGCTGATTCGCTCGCCGATTCAAAGTTTTATTTGCCCGATACCCTTGCCAAACGTCTTCAGCTTTATGGAAGATTGCAGCCCGATTGTGCTTTGGATATAACCAGAAAAATCTCTTTCGCAGTAAAAACTCTGCATGATGCCAAACTTATCCACCGCGATATCAAGCCGGATAATGTTATTTTTGTCAAAGGAGAGCCCAAACTCTCAGATCCCGGACTTGTCTGTTCCTCCGAGCGTACTATTACCCTGGTCGGAACTCTCGGTTTTCTGCCTCCTGAATGTTTCAGCGGCATGGAAAGCAATACCTCCCAAAGTGATATTTATGCACTCGGAAAACTATTTTACTGTATAGTTACCGGAGAATCTCCGGGGCGTTTCCCATATCTGCCGCGGGATTTAAGTTCTCCTGTGTGCCGGAAACTGCTGCCGGTATTTTTGAAATCCTGCAATGCAAAAAAGAAAAAACGATATACAGACATTGTTGAATTTCAGCGTGACCTGCCAGCCAGGCTTCCCCGTCCCGGAGTGCTTTTTCAACTTGAAGAGCGTTTCAGGATATGGCGGCTCATGCATTGTCATTTGTGGAACACTGTTTTAGCTTCAATATTTGCTGTAATTTTGTTATCTGTTTGTACATTGGTTTATCAGCATCACAGAAAAATGAGACTTGCAGAGCAGAGCAAAATATTGCTTGCAGAAAAACGTGACTTTGAAAATAAAATCAACTCCGACAATCAATACATTGCGCTGCAGCTCCGGCGCATTGCCGGAGAAAAACGCTGCCGCGAACTGATGAAGAAGTGCACATCTTTGCCTGAGGATCCGGTGAAAGCGGTAAGTCAATGCCGGTCCTTGCAGCGTCAGCTTAATACTTTGGCTGTGCGTAATGCCGAAGAAAACAAAAATATTCAGAGTGCCATTAGGCGGATTGCTGTTCAAAGGGCTTTTCTCAAATCTCCACTGGGGAAATTCCTGACTCCGGAACAGAAAAAATCTTTGGAAAATGAATTATCCGCAGACGAAAAGAAAAATCAAAAACAGCATGGCAGCAGAATGAAACTTGAAAAACCATTTGCTCCTGATTCTTCAGGAATTTTCGAGTTTGCCTACATTCCTCCGGGGGATTTTATATCTCCTGATGGAAAACAAAAGAGAATTGATTATCCATTCTGGGTTGCACCGCAAAAACTGAATATCAGGCAGTTTTCCAGAATGTGCCGTTTTCAGCCGCCCAAAAGCAATGACCCGGAATTACCTGCAGTCAGATTTTTGTGGAACGACCTTCTTTATGGCTGCCGCAACGCTCATGTCATGTTTCAAATTGTTGCTCCCTTTCTGCCGGGATATATAGTCAGACCTCTCACAGATGATGAGTGGACGTATTGTGCTTCGCGGACAAATAAATCTTCCGGCAAAAATACCAATGCTTTCGGACTTTACGATTTGGGTGGTACGCCTGGTGAAATCATCTGTTCCGGTAAGCGGAGTTTCCGCGATTCTGTTCCTGTCCGGTCTGGAGTTTCCGGCAAAGGGTATAACGAAGTCGCTTTTTATCAATCATTCGATAAAAGCACCGGAACCAGATTGGCAATAGCACCGGGAAGTGTTGATTTCTATAAAAATAATTTGATGATCGGTTCTCCGCAGCATATCGTACACAATGGCAGACACTATGAGTTTTTCGGACATCTGTGTGCAAACTTCAGCCGGAAAAATGCGGAAGATATTTGCCGTTTGCTGGGCGGCAGGCTCGCCGCATTGGACTCCCCGGAGTTGATTCAAAAGATATACAATACTGCGTCTCCTGTTATCAAGTATAATGTTTGCGTAGCTGCTGATTTCAAGGATGGCAAATGGGTTTGGCACAATGGCAAAGTTGTGGAAAATGCTCCTCCGCCGCCAGGTGATGGTGAGTATTTTTTCATGACCGGGAAAAAGTTTACCACAAAAGTCACCCGAAGATATCTCAGTTTCGTCTGTGAATGGAGTGAAGAGGAGTTTCAGGCAAGAAAAAATTGGAAACAGCGGTTTGCCAAATTCCCGTTTCCGGCAGTAAAAACTTTTCAGGAAGATGGAAAAGAGTATGTGTTTTTCAAAATGCTCATGAGTTATCCTCACTTATGCCGCAGATTTGCCGAACTCTTGGGGGGAAAACTCGCTGAACCCGAAAATTCCGCATTGCAGAAGAAAATCAGCGAACATCTGAAGGAGTTTGATGATCATGCCACACTGCTGGGCGGATACTGGCATAATGGCAAGTTTTTCTGGAGTTCCAGCAAAAATGAAATCCAAGAGCCTTTGAGTTTGACAGGTCAAGTTATTGATCCTGCACCATCGCTGTCGGTTCCAGCCCTGAAAAATGGAAAACTCTGTGCTATTCAGCTTCCTGAACAGTTTTTGATGGAGTTTCCATCTCCTTGATCAACATCGGAATAATCTTTTTGAGTTTTTTAAGACACCGGTGTTTGAGAGTATATAATTTTGAGGTGGAAAATCCTGTTTTGCCGGCAACCTCCTGAATAGGCATATTCTGGCAGAAAAGCATATCAAAAGCAAGATAACTTTCGCTGCTTATGGAATTTTTCAAAATGAGAAAACTTCTTTCCAGCAAAAATCTCTCATACTCCAGCATGAATTCTATATCCAATTCAGGCACAACCGAGTAGTCGCCTTTCAACTCTTCTGCTTGATGTTTATTCTTTTTTCTGAGCAGATTGAAGGCGACATTTGTAGTGATTTTAAAAAGAAAACTGCGAAAACGGCAGCGTTCAGGATCGTAAATGAAGTTCTGCAATTTTCTGCTGCAGATGAGAGCAACTTCCTGCATAAGATCTTCGCACTCTTCTTCGGCGAGTTGGCGGGAGGCTCCAATCGCATATATCATAGCTTTGTATTTTGTATAAAACTCATTCCAGGCAGCTTCCTCTTTTTCTCCGAGCCGTTTGAGATGCGATTCTCTTGTGGTGTATCCGCCAATGCGGCTTGAGGAATCCGGTACAATATTTTGCATAATATGAAAGCCTTTTATTACTCAGTATTGATTGATTGATCGGGGCATAAGATACAATACAAATCTGTAAAAATCAAGTCCATTGGGAGCAGCATGGCAAAAAAAACTCTGTTTATCAACCGGCACGATGAATTTACGGAAGGAAATTCCGCAAACGGAACCGGCTTTAATCCGTATCCACACCGTGCGGAGACCGTGTCTGCTGCGCCGGTCAAGCGGTAAGTTGGAAATTCAAGTGGAAAGTGAAGATATTCCGGAACAGCCTGTGACACCGCTTAAAACGGCAATATTGCAAGCTCATCAGGGGATGGCGCAGTTGACTTCCGGCAAAGCCTCAACGATGCGGGAAATTGCCAATAAGTTGAAAATGGATCGTTCTTATCTTGCCCGAACACTTCAGTTGGCAAACCTTGCTCCGGATATAGTTAAACTCATCTGGGAAAACCGTCAGCAGGAAACATTGACCTTGGATAAACTCCGCGGGGGTATTCCGGAAAGCTGGGAAGAGCAGCAGAAGTTGTTTCTATCGTGAGGACACTGGTTCGCTGAAATCAAAAATGGGTCGTATAGAGTTTTGCAAACTCGGATTGGCGTTTGAGGGGGATTGGAGAGCGGGTCAAGTCCCCCTCGAAATCTGTAAAAGTTATAGAAAACGGCGATGTTAGAGGTTTCGAGTCATTTCAAGCGGGGCGGATGGACGATAAGATTAAAAATGCCTCTTGGAAAATTCTCTGCCGGAACCGGTTTTTAAATAGTCCTCAAAAGCAACAGCTTTTTCTTTGTTGTCAAAGGCGATTGCCGTTTGGATACGCCACGGCTTGAATTTTGAGGTGTGGGGAACTTCGCCTGCATTATGTTTGGCAAGACGGGCTTGCAGATCTTGCGTTGAACCTACATAATGATGCGTTTCTGTTGCAACATCTATTAAAATATAAACGTAATGGAAGTTTTTCATAAACGAACCTCTTTTCTGATATATGACGCAGCAGTCCGCCTTCGCCAAGGCTACGGCGTGACAGACTTCCTCGCCAGCTTCGCTGTCGTTTTACATCTTGTCAATCCAACCCGCTAATCGCGGGATGGCTTGCCCAGACGTAAAAAAAGCCGTCAGAAAATCTGACGGCTTTTGGAAGTCTGGTGGAGCAGAAGAGACTCGAACTCTCGACCCTCACACTGCCAGTGTGATGCTCTAGCCAACT
>SUVY01000030.1 GCA_015061775.1 Lentisphaerota bacterium
ATATTACGCAAGCGCTCGATTATACGGCAACGCTATTTAGCGAGGGTGCGGTCAAGCGAATCGTGCTCATTTCCGACGGGAAACAAACGGATACGGAAAACACGGCAAAGCTCATTCGCGCGGTGGGCGATCCCGAGAAGCGCAGTCAGTACGACCAGCTCGGACACGACGCCTACACCAGCTCCGGACGCGGAGGCTCCTACGACTACGGCAGAGCTCAGGATATCTTCAGCCAGTTTTTCGGAGGCGGTTTCGGCGGAGGCGGCTCGATTTTCGAGGACCTCTTCGGAGGCGGCTCCGGACGCCGTCAGAACCCCAACGCCCCGGTTCCGGGAGACGATTTGCGCTACGATATGGAAATCGATTTTGAGGATGCCGTTTACGGTGCCGACAAGCCGGTGACTATTCCGCGCATGAGCAGCTGTCCCGACTGCGGAGGCACAGGATGCACTCCGGGCAGCGGCAAAAAGACCTGCTCTCATTGCGGAGGCGCAGGAAGTAAGACCATTTCGCAGGGATTTTTCAGCGTAAGACAGGAGTGTCCCGCCTGCCGCGGAGAGGGACAGATCATCGAGAAGCCCTGCCGCAAATGCGGAGGTCAGGGCAGAGTCAGAACTCAGGAGAGTTTCCAGATACACATCCGTCCCGGAGTCAACACCGGCAGCCAGCTGCGCGTACAGGGCAGGGGCAGCGCGGGATTGCGCGGAGGACGCGACGGAGACCTTTATGTCTTCATCCACGTCAAGCCCAGCAAGATATTTGAACGTCACAACGACGATCTGGTGTGCGAAGTGCCTGTTCCCTTCACCGTGCTTGCCAACGGCGGAATAATCAACGTTCCGACCATTTCCGGCTGCGCCAAGATGCAGGTTCCTGCCGGTACCCAGAGCGGCAGCACATTGCGGCTCAAGGGTAAGGGCGTTCCCAGTCTGCGCGGAGGCGCAAGAGGCGATCTGCACGTCAAAGTCGTGGTGGAAACTCCGGTCAAACTCACCAAAGAACAGCAGGAACTGCTCGATAAGTTCAACGCCAGTCTCACGGCGTCAAACCAGCCCAAATCGGTACGGTTCACCGAGGCGGCGGGCAATTTCCTGCGCTCAGACGACGGTAAGAAATAATGCCAAGACGCACACAGGATCACGACCCGGTTCTGGCGAGCAACCGCAAAGCTCTGCATGACTACAACGTCATCGAGCGTTATGAGTGCGGTATCGAGCTCACCGGAACCGAAGTAAAAAGCTGCCGTAGCCGTGCCATTCAGTTGAGCGAGAGTTTTGCCAAGATACTCCGCAACCAGCTCTGGCTGCTCAACTGCCATATATCCGTCTGCGAGTTCGGAGGCAAATTCAACCACGAGATCCGCCGCGACCGCCGTCTGCTCATGCACAAAAAGGAGATACTCAAGATCTCCCAGACCCTCAACCTCAAAGGCGGAACGCTGATCCCGCTCAAATTCTATCTCAAAAACGGACTCATCAAGGTCGAGCTCGCCTACTGTCAGGGCAAGACCCACGGAGACAAACGCGAGACCGTGCGTGAGCGTGAAAGCGACCTTGCCATAAGACGGGCGATGAAGAGGTGAAACACTCTCTTTTTTCTGTTGCTTTTAGCTGTTTGAAGGTGTATATTATGTCAGCGGAAGAAACGGTTTCGCGTATTACTGACAAACACCGTTTCGGACGCGACCCGGATAAACAAGGAAGAACTATGAAAAAAATCACACAGTCATTGCGGATATTTCCGCTGCTCGCCGTGACATTCGCCATCCTGTTTACTGGATGCGAAGAGTCTGAACGCCCCAAACTCGCCAAGATCACTGTGACTTCGGGAGCCGATCAATGCGCCCTTCCGCAGAACAAATACAACAAGACTGTCCATGTGAGAGCTGAAGACGCCGAGGGATATCCCGTCGGAGGCGTAACGATACAGCTCGCCTGCAAAAAAGGCAGCGACCTTGCTTTCGACAGAGAAAAAGTCGTGACCGACCCCGGCGGAAGTGCGATGTTCGGCGTTACGTCAGGAAAAATCACCGGAGACAACTACATCATCCTCACTCCGGAAGATGACAAATCCAAAGCCATCGAAGTGCGTATGGTCAACGGAATAGCTGTTTCAGGAGGAGATCAGGAGGGATTTTCCAAAGACACTCTTCCCGAACCGCTTGAGGTCAAGATCGTCAACGGCAAAGGCGAACCGGTCAAGGACGTCAATGTTTACGTCAAAGGCGCGGGGGCGAAACCTGCCGTCGGAGCTCTCAAAACCGACGAAAAAGGAGTTGCCAGAACCGATATCAAACTTCCGGAAAGCACCGGAACAAGCAAACTCAATATCGAAGTCCTCTCCGGAACTGACAACCCGGTGCGCACCATCGAGACCAGAGCTCTCACCATCAATGTCATGGCGTTGATAATCAACGTCCTCGGAGGTCTTGCCATCTTCGTTCTCGGTATGAAGATGCTCGACAAGGGACTTGCCAAGATCGCCGGAGAAAAACTCAAGACCGTCCTGCGTTTCTGCGTCAAAAACAAATTTGTCGCCGTTCTCGCCGGAATGTTTGTCACTGCCGCCATTCAGAGCTCAAGCGCAACTACCGTCATGGTGATAGGTTTCGTCAACGCAGGTCTTATGAACCTCGCCCAGGCTATCGGAGTCATCTTCGGAGCAAATATCGGTACCACCATCACCGCGCAGATGGTCTCTTTCAAACTCGACTCTCTCGCTATGCCTGCGGTGATTCTGGGTGTGCTCATGCTCTTTATTCCGTGGAAAAGACTCTCCGGCTGGGCAGACGCCATACTCGGATTCGGTTTCCTCTTTTACGGAATGGGTATGATGAGCAGCGATCTGAAGTCGATAGGGTCATTCCCGAGCTTCATTGAGTTTTTCCAGACCTTTGATTGCGCTCCCGTGAGCGGAGTGATCCCGTTCCTGCCGCTCATCGGCACTATCATCATCGGAGTCATCGCAACGGTGATAGTCCAGAGTTCCAGCGCGGTCACCGGTATCGTCATCGCCCTCGGCGCAGGCGGACTCATCAACCTCTACACCGCAGTCGCGCTCATCTTCGGCAGCAATATCGGAACCACCATCACCGCCCAGCTCGCCGCTATTCCCGGAAACAAGATCGCCAAACAGACAGCTCTCGCCCATACGCTCTTCAACGTGCTGGGAGTCATCATAGTCACCCTGACCTTCTGGATACCGTGGGGAGATACCGGAATTCCGATATTCTTCTATGCGGTCAATTCGCTTACCGACGGCAATGCTTTTGCGGAAATTCCGCAGAACCTGCCGCGTCACATAGCTAACGCGCACACTCTCTTCAACATCGTGACGGCGGTGGTGCTCTTCCCGCTGATCAACGTGCTCGCCGCGATCTGCGCAAAAGCGATCCCGGTCGGAGAGGACAAAGTCCGCTTCACCTTCCTTGAGCCCCTGCTTCTGGAAACTCCCGGACTTGCGCTCGACCAGACCGTCATCGCCCTCGGACGGATGATGAAGAAATCCTGGAAGATGATCGACAGCGCGGTCAACGACTGCTTTATTCCGCTTGATGTCAACTCCAAAGAGACCGAGCGCATCCGCAAGCGCGAGCAGAATATCGACCGTTACCAGTATGAGATCATGCAGTATCTCTCTAATGTCATGCGCCGTCGCATCTCTCCGAAGCAGAGCGAAAGGATACCTCCGCTGATGCACTGTACCAACGACGCCGAGCGTATCGGTGACCGCGCAGAGAACATCATCCGCATCGCAGAGCGTATGAAGGAGTCCAACCGCAAGCTCAGTAATGACGGAGTCAAAGAGATCCATCAGATATTCAGCATCCTCAAAGATCAGGCGAAACATACGCTGAACGCTATTGAGCTTCCGCGCACCGTCACCATCGAGATGGTGACCGAATCTGAAAAGCAGGTCGTGCGTATGGCGGCGAACTTTGAAGACGCCCACATCAACCGTGTAAGAGAGGGCAAGTGCGATGCTGAGACCGGAATCCTCTACGTCGAACTGCTTTCAGAACTTGTTGCTGTCTCGCGCCACCTTACCAACGTTGCCGAGCGCAGCGTGCTCATCAGGGAGAAAAAATAATGTTGAAAAAAGCATTTGTCATGTTTACAGCGGCGATCTGTCTGCTCAGTACCGCCGCTCCGAAAAAGGGGAAATTGAACGGAGTTTTTCCGGAAAACATCAAGTGTATCGCCGTACTTTCTCCGGCGAGCACCCCCAACGAGAAGCAGATCAGAACCGGTGTAGCCATGCTTGAAGAGGCGGGCATCAAGGTCAAACTCTATCCGCACACTTTTGTCAAAGGAAAGAAGGGGCGCGCTCCTCTTGAGCAGCGTCTTGCCGACTTCAATGCGGCAGTCAACGACCCCGAAGTCGATATGATAATCCCCGGACGCGGAGGCTCAGGAGCTAATGAGCTGCTTCCTCACATCGACTGGAACAAGGTACGTGAGCGCAAACTCATCCTCATGGGGTTCAGCAATATCACTTATCTCACCTGTGCGATGGATTTTCATAAAGCCGGATATCCGATAGCCGGCCCCAACGTGGGCAGACTGGTCAAAGCGACTCCGGGAACGCTCAAGCACCTCAGCTGCGTGCTGAGAAAGCAGAGCCCGGCTCCCATCACGCTCACTCCGCTGCGCAAGGGAGATGCTTCCGGCAGAGTCATTGCCGGACACCTGAGTATGCTCGATGGAAACTGCAACTCCAAGTACAGAGTCGATACGACCGGCAGGATCATGTTTATCGAGTGTGTCAGACGCAGCACGGAACAAATGGATAAGCACTTCGACTCCATGATGAAGAAGGGCTTTTTCAAGGATGTGAAAGCCGTTGTGCTCTGTCACTTTACCAACATCAGGGACAAAGAGAACCTCGACAAGATGTTTGAGCGTTGGACTTCCAAACTCAGCTGCCCGGTTTACAAGGGTTATCCCTATGGACACGAGAACAGCAACCACGCGCTCGATTACCAGGCAACGGCGGTCATAAAAGATAACGTCCTTACCTTCACCTTCTGATCAGAGATATATCCATGTCACGTGACAGATACCACATGGACATGTGCAATGGGCCATTGTTCCGTAAGATCATCTGGTTTGCACTTCCGCTCATCGCGACAGGTGCGCTGCAGCAGCTCTTTTCTGCCGCAGACCTGATCGTAGTCGGCAGATTTGCCACCTATCAGGATATGGCGGCGGTCGGAGCGTGCCTTCCCGTGAGCGGACTTATCGTCAACGTACTCTTCGGAGTATCTGTCGGCGCCGGAGTCCTCACCGCAAACGGGATCGGCGCCCGCGACAAGATACTCACCAGCCGCTCGATACATACCGCGATGTGTGTCGCAGGTATCGGAGGCGTACTGCTCATGCTGGTCGGTATCGTCGTCACCACGCCCGTGCTGCGTATGCTCGATACTCCGGAAGATGTCCTCTCCAAGGCGGCGTGGTATATGTATATCTTCTGCATCGGACTGCCCACCTGGTCAATCTATGCCTACGGCTCATCGCTCATGCGGGCGATGGGCGACACAAAGAGACCGCTCTATTACCTCATCTTTGCCGGAATAGTCAACGTCATACTCAACTATATCCTCGTAGCCTTCTTCTCTCTCGGAGTCATCGGTGTCGCGCTGGCGACTATGGCGTCATTTGTCATATCGTCAATTCTGGTCACCCGTGCTCTGATGAATATGCCGGGGGCACTGAGACTCCGCAAAAATCTGCTCAAAATAGATTGGGCGATATTCCGCAGAATGCTCTGGATAGGGTTGCCGGCGGGTATTCAGGGGTGTTTTTTCTCCATCTCCAACTGCGTCATCCAGGGAGCTATCAACACCTTCGGAAGTACCGCGATGGCGGGCAGCGCGGCGGCGCTCAATATCGAGACCATCATCTATTCGGCGAGCTTCAGTTTCAACCAGACCGCAACCAGTTTTGCCGGACAGAATATGGGAGCGGAAAATTATTCACGGGTTGCCCGGAGCGCAAAGTATTGTATAATCACCTCATTTTTGTTCGTGGGGCTCATTGGAGTAGTCAGCACCGTTTTCGCTCCGCAGCTCATAGCCGCCTACAACTCTGACCCCGCTGTGGTCGAGTGGGGAGTCCAGCGCGGAAACACGGTGTTCATCAGTTACGCGCTCTGCGCGGTCATGGACTGCATCACCGGCAGTTTGCGCGGAATGGGCAAATCGCTCTCTCCCATGTTGATGACGCTCTTCGGAGTCTGTGCCGTCCGCATAGCGTGGGTATGGTGGGTATTTCCGCTGAAACACAGCATGGTGCTGCTGATGATGTCTTATCCGGTATCCTACATCGTGAACATCATCCTCACAGGAGCAACGCTCTACTGGTCGCTCAAAAAATATATGGAGCACAATAAAAAAGAGCACTACGGAGAGGTCAGACTTTCATGAGGATAAGTCGCAAAAAAATCTGCTGCATACTCCTTGCCGCCGCCGCTGCGGCGTTTGCTGCATACAAGATTTTCGGAGGCGTATCAGATGAGGCAAAGATCATCAATACTGTGTCAGATATGGTGTCGCTTGCCTCAAAACCCGAGGCGGCAAGTCCGGCTGAATTGGCATTGAAGCTGCGGATATTGCAGAGGGTTTTTGCCGACAAAGTGACCATAGATTTCGGAGCAAGACGGATGTCTGATGTATATACCCCGCGCAGTCTTGAACCTATGCTGGCAAATTTCCGCAAGAGTTTTGTGAGTACCACTGCGTCCATGAGTGACGAGGAGCTCAGGATAGATGAAGTACGCGCCGATATCGTCTTTGCCTGCCGTTTCCGCGGAAAACCCAAGAGCGGCACATACGTCGATGAGGTGCGTGATGTGACCTGCAGTCTGCAGAAGACAGACGGAGTCTGGAAGATAGATAAAGTTGTTATCAACGACATACTTGAAAGGTAGATCATGCCGCAACAGAAAATCACCGGGGGCAGAAAGATATATTTTTGCGGAGAGTGTGCCGCATTTGAACTGTCCGGCATTCAGGATATTCCCGGACGCGGAGTTCTGCGCACCAATATCGGTTATGCCGCAACGACCCGCGATGAGATATGCGAAAGCCTGCTCAAAGATAAACCTGCTCCCGGGCTCGACTGGCATGATTTTGATATGACTCCGGAAGGCAGCGGACGTTACACATTGACGCTTCCGCTGCTTGAAACGGGGTGCTTTGAAGCCAAGTGCTGCTTTATTCCGGATGACGGAAGTCCCATTATCTGGGCGCATGGAGCGAATTTTGAGATCAAAGTCGAAAGCTCCGCCGCCGCCGCCGGAAATACCATCTACTGCGCCTTTGTCCGCCAGTTCGGCAAAACGCTTTTTCTCGAACACTCAGGAGATACTCCGGCGGAAGCAGGTGTGCTCGACCGTCAGGGCTATACGGTGATACCTCCGTCTGGAACGTTCAGGGATCTTATCCGCCAGCTCGACCATATTTTCGGAACGCTCCGCTGCCGGATACTTCAGCTTCTGCCGGTGCACCCTGTTCCGGCTCAGTACGGCAGGATGGGGCGTTACGGAAGTCCCTTCGCCGCGCTGGACTACTTCAACGTTGATCCGGCTCTGGCGGAGTTCGATACTTCAGCTACTCCGCTCGAACAGTTCGGAGAGCTCATAGACGCCGTCCACTCCCGCGACGGCAGGATATTTATGGATATGCCGGTCAACCATACCGGCTGGGCTTCGCGTACCCAGATCGAACACCCCGAATACTTCATCCGCGATTCTGAGGGAAAATTCGAGAGCCCCGGCGCGTGGGGAGTTGTCTGGGCAGACCTCTGCCGTCTTGATTACAGCAAAAAAGAGGTGACGAACCTCATGGCGGATGTCTTTCTCTTCTGGTGCCGCCGCGGAATAGACGGCTTCAGATGCGATGCGGGGTATATGGTTCCGGCAGACGCCTGGAGCGTCATCGTCTCCAAAGTCCGCAGCGAATACCCCGATACCGTGTTTCTGCTCGAAGGGCTCGGAGGTCCGCTCGCGGTACAGGATGATCTTCTGCGCCGCCGCAATCTGGACTGGGCGTACAGTGAACTCTTCCAGAACTACGACCGCGACAGTATATCCGGCTATCTTCCCGGAATGCTCGCCACGGCGCGTGAGGCGGGCAGCATGATCTGTTTTGCCGAGACCCACGATAACAACCGCTTGGCGGCTTACGGAAAACGCTTTGCCAAATTGCGTTTCATGGTCAACGCCCTGCTTTCCGCCGGAGGCTTCGGATTCGCCAACGGAGCTGAGTTTTACGCAACTGAAAAAATCGACGTCCACGGCTGCGGAGCTCTGAACTACGGAGCCGCCGACAACCTCAATGAACTGGCAGCGACTTTGAATCTGCTTCTGGCATCGCATCCGGCGTTCTATCCTGAAAGCCATGTGTCGCTCATCCAGCACGGTCCGGGCAACGTCATCGCCGCTCTGCGGCAGGCTCAGGACGGAGCGTCAAAGGCGGTCGTACTGCTCAACTGTGATTGCAATAATGCCGCGACGGTCATGTTTTATGCCAAAGATATTCCTGAACGCGGACGCGATGTTTTGAGCGGCAGACAGGTGGTGTTCCAGAGTGCCGGCGGCTCATACGCCTGCGACCTTGCTCCCGGAGAGGGACTCTGTGTTGTATTTGATGGATTTGTTCCGGATAGAACGCTTGCGCTCGAGCCCGAAAGAGTCAGACTTCTGCGGGCGGGAGCCATGGCGAAACATGCCGCGCTCAAATACCGTAAACTTGCCGGGTGTTCCAATATAGAAGCCTGTGATATGCTCGCTGACCCTGTGCAGTTTGTCCGCATGATATCCAACAGAAAAAACGCTCCTGTCGCGGAGTTTTCGTGCGACCTCGGAGACGCTTTGCGCGAGATAGTCTGCACCAATTTTGATCTTGTCATGGTCTCCGACACAGTTCCTTTCCGCTGCCGCATCATGCTTGACGGCAAACCGCTCTGTGCGGCGAAATCCCTGCGGTCGGATAAAGGACGGCACTTTGTGCTGCTTGACGCGGGCAGAAATCTCAGCGGAGAGCTCAAGTATGCCAAACTTGAGATAGTCCGTTTTGCTCCGGGAAAAGTCCCTGAGCATCTGAAGGGAACGATATGCTTTGTTCCTGATGCCGGACGGGTCAAAATGCGCTTCGGTTTTTCCAGCCGCAGCGATATGGAAAATCTTTACGCCTTCGGAACCGGTTCAAACGGCTCATATACTCTGATCCCGGCGCGATTCGGCAGCGTCACAAGCAAATATGATGCGCTGCTTGCCGCGAACTGCGACGATACCTATCCGGTCGATCGTCAGGTGATGTTTTCCGGAGTGAAGGCGTGGCTGGTCGCCAATGATTACTCTCAGGAGATAAATTTCTCCCGTCAGACCTCCTTCTGCTCCGACGCGGCGAATCATGCCCGCTGGACATTCGATCTTCCTGTGGGGCAGGGGCAGCGCAGCATGATAACGCTCAGTTGTGAGCACTCAGCCAACGGCAATGCGGTGCGCCTCAATTTTGACCGTGCCAATGATGCCGGCGGGAGTGCGCGGCTCATCGTCCGGTGTTTTGTCGAAGACCGCACCAACCACCATCTCACCCGCGCCTGTGACGGAGCTGAAAACCGTTTCCGCGACAGCGTGATCTCAGGAGAGCGCGGATTTGTTTTTGCCCCCTACGGCAGAAAGCTCGAAGTTGCTTCTGATTGCGGAAGATACTGCTCCGAGCCCGAGTGGCACTATATGCAGCACCTTCCGTTTGAGGAGTATTACGGTCAGGATTGCAAGACAGACCGCTTCAGCCCCGGCTACTTTGAAATACCGCTCGACCCCGGCAGTTCGGCGGAGATCACCGCCGTCTGCAATGATGCTGTTCCCAAGTGGACTGCCGCGAGCTTCAAAGAAAATATGAGCGCAGGAGAGTTCATCGGCGACGCCATGAGACGCTTTGTTGTGCGCAGAAGCGATCTTAATACCGTCATCGCAGGCTATCCGTGGTTCCTTGACTGGGGACGCGATACTTTGATCGTCCTGCGCGGACTTGTGAAGCATCCTGAGTTCAGAAGCGATGCGGTGCGTATCCTTCAGGCGTTCGCCTCGTTCGAGCGCAACGGAACGATTCCCAACGTCATATCCGGAGCCGCCGAAGCCAACCGCGACACCAGCGATGCTCCGTTGTATCTCATCGTGGCAGTACGCGACTGCATTGCCGCGACAGGAGACGACTCCATACTTGATTTGAAATGCGGCAGCCGCACCATGCGGCAGGTGCTCGAGTCGATAGCCGATAACTATCTTGCCGGAACTCCCAACGGAATAAAAGCCGACCGCAGTTCAGGACTTATATACAGCCCGTCGCACTTTACCTGGATGGACACCAATTATCCGGCGGGAACTCCGCGTCAGGGATACCCCATCGAGATACAGAGTTTGTGGTACGCTGCTCTCAAGTTTCTCGGAAGAGATGAGCTTGCATCTCAGGTGCGCTCCAGCATTGAAAAGCTCTTTTTTGCCAACGGCTCCTGTTCAGATTGTCTGCATTGCCGCGAGATGGTTCCGGCGCATGAGGCGGTTCCGGACGACCATATCCGCTGCAACCAGCTCTTCGCGGTAACGCTCGGAGCGGTGAGCGATCCTGAAAAATGCCGCCGCATAATTTCAGACACCTCCCGTCTGGTTATTCCGGGCGCGATCCGCACGCTCGACCACAGAAGAGTTGACTATCAGCTTCCGATCTGGCACAACGGACATTGTCTCAACGACCCGTCAAACCCCTATTGGGGAAAATACTGCGGTCCAGAAGACACATCGCGCAAGGCTGCTTACCACAACGGAACCGCCTGGTGCTGGCCGTTCCCCTCCTACTGCGAGGCACTTGTGATATGCGGAGGAAAAGAGGAAAAACAGCGCGCACTTGCCATTTTGCTTTCGGTCAA
Organism: Lentisphaerota bacterium; assembly: GCA_015061775.1. GTDB lineage: Bacteria > Verrucomicrobiota > Lentisphaeria > Victivallales > Victivallaceae > UBA1784. The sequence goes on from SUVY01000030.1 coordinate 10,935, forward strand.
AAAATATTTTGAGACGCAAGTCGCAGGAGAGCTTCCTGAAGTAGCTGACGGAGATCTGCCCCACGCTCCCGGCGGCTGCTCTGCCCAGGCGTGGAGCGTTTCGGAGTTTTACCGTGTCTATTCCATGCTTACATCTGACTGACCTCTGGCTCGCTGACGGAACAGGAGCTCCGCTCAAAAAGAGTGAATTGCTCATTTCCGGCGGAGTCGTTTCAGCCGTGGGAAAAGAGGATATCGGAGCCGGTGCAGGAGTCAAAATAAGCTGCCGCAACCAAATTGTTTCTCCCGGGTTCATCGACGTCCACGGCCACTCGGATATATCCATACTGAGCCACCCCGATGCGGTACTCGCCAGAACGTCGCAGGGGGTGACTTGCGAGATAGCCGGAAACTGCGGGCTCTCTGCATTTCCGGTAACGCAGGTAAACCGCAGTCACCTTGAAGAGCTTTACGCGCGCTATAATATTCCGTTCGATTGGCAGAGTTCAGCTGAACTGCGCCAACTTGCCCGGCAGAAAGTATCAGCCTGCGATATAGAGTATCTGTCCGGACACAATACATTGCGAGCCGCCGTGTCAGGATACGGAAACGATGAGCTCGGTGAGCCGGAAATAAAGAGGATGTGCGCTCTGCTTGACGCTGAACTTGATTCCGGAGTATTGGGTTTATCGCTCGGTTTGCTCTATGTTCCCGGAAAATTCGCCTCCGAGTCCGAGCTTTATTCCCTCTTCAAAACCGTTGCCGCGCACAACAAAATCGTCACCTGCCACTTGAAGAGCGAAGGCAAAAAACTTATAGAGTCCATCGAAGAGATGATATATCTCGCGCGTGTTTCCGGCTTGAAAAAACTGCATATCAGCCACTTCAAGACGGCTGGAAAAGATAATTTCCATAAGCTCGGCAAAGCATTTGAGCTCTTTGAAGAGGCATCTCAATACGGAGTTGATATCACCTTTGACCGTTACCCCTATACTCAGAGCATGACCCAGCTTTCGCTTATCCTTCCGGATGAGTGGAGCGACATCGACGATGTGACCATAACTGAAAAACTTCAGGATAACGAATGTTGCCGTGAAGTCATATCAGAATTGCAGAAGCTGCGCTCAGATGATTACTGGAAGAGCGTGACATTGGTCAACAGCCCGCTTCCCAAATACCGTCCGTTCTGCGGAATGACACTCGATAAGCTCGGAGAAAATCCGGCTGAATGTGCAGTTGAGATACTGCGGTACAACTCTCCGGGAGCGACGGCGGCATTTTCCGGAATGAGCAAAGAAAATATGGTGAAAATCATTACCGATCCGCGCTGTATGCCCGGAAGTGACGGCACTGCCCTTCCGCCGGGAGGAGAGTTCGGCTATGACCATCCCCGCAGTTACGGAGCCGTTGCCCGCTTCATCAGGCTTCTGCTCGATAACGGTATAAAAATCGAAGAGACGGTGCGCCGCGCGACCGGACTTCCGGCACAGGTATTCGGACTGACCAACCGCGGAGTCATAAAAAAAGGAGTTCCCGCAGATATCACCGTGTTCGACCCCGATGAAATAGATGGAAACTCCACATTTGCCTCCCCATCCGCACCGGCGGCGGGAGTAAGTATGCTCTTTAAAGAGGGCAGACGGGTGCTGTAATATTATCCTCCCGCCATGCCGAAAGCGTCACTTGATATGCAGAAAGCCTGCGATACCGGTGAAGATGATCTCAGCTGCGAGAGCGCAGAGATACATTCCGGTAAGCTTTGTGACGATGACAATTCCTTTGCCTTTGAGTATGCGGGCAAGGGAGTCAGAGAAGAAGAGAACAACGAAGAGGACGGCAGAAGCTACCACGATAGCTCCGCATTCGTTGATTTTTGTGGAAATAGTTGCCCCCTCCTTTGCACCCATTTCGAGCAGGGCTCCGATGGTTCCGGGACCGAGGGTCACAGGGATGGCGAGCGGAACAACTGAAACGTCGTTGTCTCCACCGATGTCGCGTCCTTTGGGAACTCCGCTGGCGCGGACAAGTTCAATGCCGCTGAGCATAAGAACAAGACCTGCTCCGATACGGAATGCATTGAGGGTGATTCCGAGGTACTGAAAGAGCAGACCGCCAAAGAGATAGATGACGAAAGCCGCCACCAGCACAGCTGTCGCGGTGCGGCGGGCAAGGGTGCGTTTTTCTTTCAGCTGCAGGTCTCCGGTAATGGAGAAAAACACCGAAAGCACAAAAAACGGAGTGCACAGCAGCGTCAGACGTACCGCTGTGCTGATAAAGTGAGAAAAACTGAAAGCCATTATTTTTCTCCCTCGATAGCTTTCTGGAGTTCTTCGTCAGCTTTGAGAACCTGCTCACGCTGCTCTTTGCGGAAATCTTCGAGCTTTTTGGCGATGTTTTCATCTGAGAGCGCGAGGATAGACGCAGCGTAAAGAGCGGCATTTTTTCCGCCAGCTTTGCCAGCGGTCACCGTTGCGACCGGAATTCCCGGAGGCATCTGAACGAAAGAGAAGAGTGCATCAAGTCCGTTGAAGGGAGCGGACGCCACAGGAACTCCGACAACGGGCAGAGTGGTGTGGGCGGCGATGACGCCTCCGAGGTGGGCAGCCATACCTGCTGCACAGATGATGACTTTTATTCCGCGGGACTTTGCGTTTTTGGCGAAGTCCGCCGCTTCGTCCGGAGTGCGGTGAGCCGAGAGGACACGCGCCTCGAACGGAATATCAAATTTTTCCAGAACATCAAAAGTACCCTGAACGATATCGAGATCGCTCTTGCTGCCCATTATGACTGCTACGCTCATAGAATAACCTCCTATTGTTTATCGCCTGCAAGGCGTGATTATACCTGATTAAATATACATCAGCTTGACGATTTTTCAAATAGTTGCGGAAAAATAGCCTCTCATATTTTGTTTTTACTGCGTTTTGTTCGCGTTTGAGAGGTTGAAAAAAGGCTCTACAAGTGTTATATTATGGAGTAAAATTATATAAAACAGCAACTTAAATCTATAAGGACATATCAAGATGAGCAATCAGGAAGCATTGCCGAGAGCTTACGAGCCGGCGGCAGTCGAAAAACATTGGTTTCCGGTCTGGGAAAAGAGCGGATGTTTTCATGGTAAACCGGTCAACGGCAAGACTCCGTTTTCGATAGTTATTCCTCCTCCGAACGTGACCGGAATCCTCACTCTGGGACACGTTCTTAACAACACGCTCCAGGATATCCTCTGCCGCCGCGCAAGGATGCAGGGCAAAGAGGTCTGCTGGTTCCCCGGAACCGACCATGCCGGTATCGCAACTGAAGCGCGCGTGGTGAAGTTCCTCAAGGAGACCGAAAACGTGACCCGCGATGAGCTGGGCAGAGAGGGATTCATCGACCGCGTCTGGCAGTGGAAGAAGGAGTACGGCGGCAAGATCATCACCCAGCTGCGTACCCTCGGCTGCTCCTGCGACTGGGAGAGAGAGCGTTTCACTATGGACGAAGGTCTCTCCGACGCCGTTAAAAAGGTTTTCATCCAGCTCTACAACAAGGGCTATATCTACCGCGGTCAGCGCATGATCAACTGGTGTCCTGCGGCGAAGAGCGCGCTTTCAGATGAAGAGGTGATCTACCGCGATGTTCCCGGCAAGTTCTACCACTTCCGCTATCCCTATGCCGACGGTTCCGGCTATGTGGTGGTGGCGACCACCCGTCCCGAGACGATGTTCGGAGATACCGCTGTGGCAGTCCATCCTGAGGATCCGCGCTATGTGGGCAAGATCGGCAAAATGCTGAAACTTCCGCTGACCGACCGTGAAATTCCGATCGTGGCGGATCAGCACGCCGATCCGACCAAGGGAACCGGAGCTGTGAAGATCACTCCGGGACACGACCCCAACGACTTCGAGGTGGGCCGCCGCTGCAACCTTGAAGTCATCAATATCATGAACAATGACGCAACTCTGAACGACCGCTGCCCTGCGGAGTTTGTCGGACTCGACCGTTTCGCCGCCCGCGACCTTGCGGTGCAGCGCATGGAAGAGGCCGGGTTGCTCGAGAAGATCGAGGATATCACCCATGCGGTGGGATACTCCGAGCGCGGAAACGTTCCGATCGAGACATTGGTGAGCGCACAGTGGTTCTGCAAGATGGGCGAGCTCGCCAAGCCGGCGATCGAGGCTGTGAAAAACGGAGATATCAAATTCTATCCGGAACGCTGGAGCAAGACCTATTTCCATTGGATGGAAAATATCCAGGATTGGTGTATTTCACGTCAGCTCTGGTGGGGACACCGTATTCCGGCATGGTACAACGACGATAATCCCGGAGAGGTCTATGTGGGCGAAGAGGCTCCGACCGCTCCCGGAAAATGGAGACAGGAAGAGGATGTGCTCGACACCTGGTTCAGCAGCTGGCTGTGGCCGTTCTCGATCATGGGCTGGCCCGAGAAGACCGAAGAGCTCGAGTACTTCTATCCGACCAATGATCTGGTGACGGGACCCGATATCATCTTCTTCTGGGTGGCGCGCATGATCATGGCGGGCTGTGAGTTCATGGGCAAGATCCCGTTCAAAAATGTCTATTTCACCAGCATCATCCGCGACGACAAGGGACGCAAACTCTCGAAGAGTCTGGGCAACTCTCCCGACCCGCTGGAGGTGATCGCAGAGTACGGAGCTGATGCGCTGAGGTTCTCTATCGTGTATATCGCTCCTGTCGGAATAGATATCCGCTATTCAAACGAGAAGTGCGAGATCGGAAGAAACTTCGCCAACAAATTGTGGAACGCCTGCCGTTTCCGGCAGATGCAGGGAGAGGTTTCAGCGGACTTCGAGAATATTCCGGCAAATCTTTCAGGAGACGAAGAGTGGATGCTGTCACGCCTTGAGGAGGCGGCAAAGACTATCGGTGAGGAGCTGGATAAGTTCAGATTCCACGCTGCGGCGCACGCGCTCTATAACCTTGTCTGGTCAGACTTCTGCGACTGGTTCGTTGAGGCGGAAAAACTTCCGCTGAGAGCTGGAGGCAAAGATAAAGAGCGTGCACTTGCTGTGCTGGATTACGCGCTCAACAAGATACTGAAACTGCTGCATCCCTTCATGCCGTTCATCACTGAGGAGCTCTCACACCGCATGGGATTTGTGGAAGAGGGCAAATCGATCATGTTTGCGAGCTGGCCTGAGGCTGGAGAGGTCAAATTCAACAGCGAGTTGATTTCCGCGATAGACGGAAAATTCGAGATGGTGAGAGCGGGTCGTTACCTGCGTTCAAGCTATTCGATAGCGGACGGAAAGAAACTTGCGTTCCATATCAAGGCCGCCGATGCCAAGACAATGGAGATCCTCAAAGCGGAGCAGGAGTCGCTCAAACACCTGCTGAATGCTTCAGAGATCGAGCTGAGTATGGAGTCCTTTGACAGTGCGTCAAAGGGAGCAGCTCCGAGCCAGCTTGGAGCGTTGGGAGTCATCAGCCTGCCGCTGGCTGGGTTGATCGACGTGGAAGCAGAGTGTGCGAAGCTGGAGAAACAGCTTAAAGACATCGAGAAATGGCTTGCCGGAGTGCGTGGAAGACTGGCGAATGAGAAGTTCGTGAAGAGTGCTCCTGAGCAGGTTGTGGCGGATGCAAGAAAGAATCTTGAGGAGCTGGAAGAGAAGAAACGCCAGACCGAAGAGATACTGGCGGGCCTCAAATAAAGAACCTAAAGTTCTTTGGAAAGGGGCTTGGGGGAGAACCTTTGTTACAACAAAGGTGTCCCCCAAAAACCGAGCTTTGCGCAGCAAAGCGAGGCAAAAAACGCGCGAAGCGCAAAAAACAAAACAAAAAAACAAATACCCTTTTGTAAACAAAAACAAAAGGGTATTTTTTTATACAACCCTGCGGGCTATGCCGATACAAGCCAAGCCACGCAGAGGCGGCGCGAGAAGACGGCAGGCTCACGAACGGAGAGGAACGGAGTGAACGGCGTTGAACGGAGATTATGTATGTGGTGAAGTATGCTGCACGCAAAAGTTTTCGCCGAGCCATTACCGTGTATTACTCTGCATACAACCGCGTGCAATATACCCTGCGCCGACCAACGGAAGGCGCAAAAGTACCCCGTTTTTCTTGAAAGTGGGAGAGGGGCTTGGGGAGAGGGCGAAAACTTCTTTTTTCGAAAAAAGAAGTTTTCGCCCTTTCCCCAATACCAAATACCCAATACCCACCACCTCTACTTCTTACCTGCGTGTGCTATGTAGAAGGGTTGGTGGGTGATGACTTTGATGCCCCAGAGGGTGACGGGGATAAGGATTAGAATAAGGATTGCGGCGGCGACAAAAATTCCGCGGGTTTCAAAGGAGTAAACAACGGCTCCGGCGCCGATGGTGGAGAGCATACCTCCGGTGTTATTAAACGTGGTTGACCATCCGAAGACTTTGCCGCGTTTGCGTTGTGGGGTGGCGGCGGAGAGGAGTTTCTGAAGGATGGGGAAGAGGCTTCCTGAGAAGAAGAAGAGAAGCGTTCTTGATACAGTGAGGGTGATAAGGTCTGTGGAAAAAGCCTGAACGAGCAGGGTGATGGCAGAGATGACCAGGGCGGGAACGATGATCGTCTGGGGTTTCAAGCGGTCGGACAGATATCCAATGATAAACCCTGAGAGGAATGCTCCGATGCTGGAAAAAGCTCCGACGATACCAGTCCAGAAGACGGCTTTTTCCGGTCCAGTGATGAGCTCGATGAGCATAGATATATACGGTATCTCAAACCGCTTGACGAAGCAGTAAAAGAGCATGACCATCATCAAGACCCAGACTCCGCGGGTGAAGCGCGGAAAAATCCTGTTGCCGCTGAAAGAGTACTTTTTGCTTGCCGTATCCGACTTTGAGGGCTTCTTGAAGACGTGGGCATCAGAGGCGAATAGAGTGAGAACTCCTGAAATAAAATAAAGAATTCCGCAAGCCCAGAAAGTGACTTTGTAGCCGTAGAGATCGACGACGATGCCTCCGAGCACCTGTCCGAGGACTGAGCCGCCCCAGAGGGCGGTGCTGATGACTCCGAGGGCGAAGCCTGTGCGGTTTTCCGGAACGGTTTTGACCAGCAGGATATTGGCGGCGGCAGTGGTTCCGGCGCAGGCGGCGGTGAGGAAACGCAGGGCGATGAGTATCCACGGCTCCGAGGCGTATCCCATAAGCGGATAGAAGAAACAGGTGACGAAAAATCCGCGAAGAAGCATGATTTTGACACCGAAGCGGTCGGAGAGACTTCCCCAGACCGGACAGAATACAGCGTAGGCAAAAGAGCCTGCAAAGGTGAAAATGGAAACATACACACCGCGCTCCGCCTGATCTGCCATGCCGAAGTTATCCCGCAGAAGCTGCGGAATAAAGGGCATGGCGGCATCAAAACCGGTCATGACAAATATCTGGGTGATCCACATCAGAAAGATGTTGAGCTTCCAATTTATTGGCTTTGCCATTTACAGTTCGGAGAAATCCGCTCCCAATGCTTTGAAGTCCTTTATGAAGTCGGGATACGATACTTTGGCGCACTCAGCGTTGCGGATGATGAGCTCTTCTCCGGGAGGAAGGGCGGTTCCGGCGACGGCGAAAGCCATGGCGATGCGGTGGTCGCCGTAACTTTCGACGGGGCCTCCGTGGAAATTGCCTCCATGAACGATAAGACCATCCTCGAGCTCTTCGACGGCGACGCCGACTTTGGCAAGCTCTTTTGCCATGACGGCAATGCGGTCGGTCTCCTTGAGACGCGCCTGCGGAACGTTTCCGAGAAGTGTTTTTCCATCCGCAAATGCGGCGAGGACGGCGAGGATCGGCAGAGCGTCGGGAGTTGAATTCAAATCGAGCTCAGTTCCGCGCAGAACTCCGGAGTTGTTGACCGAAAGCTCAGCTCCGCGCATGATGTTTGCCCCCATTTTTTCAACGAAGGAGAAGACGGCTTTGTCTCCCTGCGGGTCGTTGAAGTCAAGGTTGCGGATCTCGATGTTTTTTCCGGAAAGAACTCCGGCAACGAGCGGAAACGCCGCTGTGGAAAAGTCTGCCGGAATGGTGCGGTCGAGCGCACGGTACTTCTGATTGCCCGGAATTTTCCAGTTGAGCCAGTCATCTGAGGGCGTGACTGTAACTCCTGCTGCCTTGAGCCAGTCGAGAGTGATTCCGACGTAGGGCTGCTCAAGCAGGAACTCAAGGGATATTTCGCTGTCGTGCTCCGCAAGCGGCAGAGAAAAGAGAAGCGAACTCAAAAACTGACTGCTGGTGCCGTCAACGGAGGTATTGCCTCCGGAAACAGGTCCCGTGATGGAAAATGGAGCTTTGCCGTCAGTTGACGTTATTTTCGCTCCGATTTTTTCAAAAGCTTCAAGCAGCGGAGCCATTTTCCGGGTGCGCAAACTCTCATCTCCGTCAAACTTGATGGTGAAATCCTGCAAGGCTGCAAGTCCGGAGAGCAGGCGCAAACCGGTTCCTGAATTCATCATATCGACGGTCATTGCCGGATCGCGGAGCTTTGCTCCGACGCCTTTGATGCGCCATAAACCCGGCTCGGAAACGACCTGTGCTCCAAAGAGCTTTGCCGCGTTGAGTGCGGCGAGGGTGTCCGCAGACTCAAGCGGAGCACGGACGATACTCTCGCCCTCAGCGGCAAGCGCACAGACGACGGCACGGATGGTGTGGGACTTGCTTCCGGATACAGCAATAGAGCCCTCGAGAGAGCTGCGGCGTACCTTCAGATCCATGATAAGTTATGCCTCCTGTTTTGCGCGCCAGATGGCGTATCCGGAGATCGCGGCGGAGAGAATAAGGGATATCACATAGGATATCTGCAGGTCGAGACCGATGCCGACCGGACCTCCGTGAGCAGGGGATATCCAGAGAATGTAGGTGGTCACGACAAAGGTGATGAACATGCCCGGAACCATGGTGATGAGGAAACATTTGCCCTCCTTTGCCAGATATACGGTAGCGGCGGTGAGGGTAGTTGCTCCCAGAACCTGATTTCCCCAGGCAAAGTAGTTCCAGAGGACACCGAAGGATTTTGCGTCGCGGTTCGACCAGATGAGCAGTCCGGTGATGATGGCGATGAGCGGCAGGCAGAGCAGGATGCGCGGAGCGATCTTCTGCTGTCCGACTTTGAATATCTCAGCGAGACTGAGACGCAGACTGCGCATGGCGGTGTCTCCGCTGGTGATGGCGAGGATGATAACCGAGAGGATGGTGATGGTTCCGAATCCTGAGCCGAGGAAGTGCTCTGTGATTTTTGCGAGCACCGTATTGGGAGTCTCTTTCATCAGCAGGATATTGGTGTTATACATCACAAGAGCCGCCGCCGCCCAGACCATGGCGATGATGCCTTCGAGCACCATCATTCCGTAGAAGGTGGCTTTTGCTTCGCGCTCGCTTTTCATGGTGCGGGCGATGATGGGGCTCTGCGTAGCGTGGAATCCTGAAAGAATTCCGCAGGCAATGGTGACGAAAAGCATGGGCAGAAGCGGCATTTTGCCGGATGAGAATTTAGTTGCCGCAAAGAGCTTTGATTCACAGAGCAGAGAGGGCTCGCCGCAGCACTCGATCATCATTTTGACAAAGATGGCGAGAGTTCCGATCAGCAGGAGACCTCCGAAAATGGGATAAAACCTGCCGATGATCTTATCGACCGGGAAGAGGGTGGCTGCGATATAGTAAAGAAAAATCGCAGCAACGACCCAGAGAAAGTAGGATTTTGCTCCTGCTATGCCGACGATGAGGTTGGCGGGAACGTTGATGAACACCGCCACGACCAGCATGAGAACGAGGGACATGAATATCGAAAAACAGATGTAGAACTTTTTGCCGAGATAGAGGCGGATGAGTTCAGGGAGATTGGCTCCGTTGTGTCTTATCGACATCATGCCTGAGACGAAGTCGTGTACAGCACCTCCGATAATGTTTCCGACGGGGATGATAAGGAAGGCAATGACTCCGAATTTGATACCGAGGATGACTCCGATGACGGGTCCTATTCCTGCGATGTTGAGCAGCTGGATGAGCATGTTTTTCCACTTGGGCATGACCACAAAATCAACGCCGTCGTGCATGGTTACCGCCGGAACATCGCGGTCATCCGGAGCAAGGATTTTTTCGACTAATCTGCCGTAGGTGAAATATCCTGCGATCAGAATGACAAGTCCAAGGATGAAGTACAGCATATCACACTCCGAAATAGTTACTCTTCAACGGCTTCAAGGATGACAACGTTTTCCACGGGAACGTCGCGGTGCATTCCGCGGCTGCCGGTCTGGACAGCTGCGATCTTGTCAACGACGTCCATTCCTTCGGTGACTTTTCCGAAGACGCAGTAGCCGTAATACTGCGGAACCGGAGCTTTGTAGTCGAGGAAATCATTATCGACCAGGTTGATGAAGAACTGACAGGTCGCGGAGTCAACGATCTGGGTACGCGCCATGGCGAGGGTTCCGCGCTTGTTCGAGAGCTGGTTTGCCGCCTCATTTTTGATGGGTTTGTTGGTGGGCTTCTGGACGAAATCGGTATCGAAGCCTCCGCCCTGGATCATGAAGCCCGGAATGACGCGGTGAAAGATGGTGTTGTCGTAGAACTTGGAGCGGACATACTCAAGAAAATTTGCGGTAGTGATCGGAGACTCCTTCTCAAAGAGTTCGATTTTGATGTTTCCGAAGTTGGTTTTGATGGTGATCATGATAAATTCTCCTTTTATCTATATTTATATTTATATTTATATTTATATTTTTACGTATGTCAGAAAGATGACCCGCGGCGGCGCCTTGTGGACAATCTCGCGCCTTGCTGGCTCCGTCCCTTCGGTCGTGCACAAAAGTGCACTCCCTCGCGTACTCGCCGCAAAACGCGACCTTGTCTCACAATGCATCCGCCGATGCAAATTTGCCGTTGGCGTATTTACCGCGAACATGCCGCAAACAGCCATCTTGTCCTCCGCAGCCTTGTGCGAAGGAGGATGCCTCGTACTGCATCCACCGATGCAAATTTGCCGTTGGCGTATTTACCGCGAACTTGCCGCAAACAGCCATCTTGTCCTCCGCAGCCTTGTGCGAAGGATGATGCCACGTACTGCATCTACCGATGCAAATTTGAAGAGATGCAAAAATACCACAACCGCGTTTGCAATGATCTGCTTTGCAAAAAAACAGAACATTCTTTCTCCCCAAAGATAATATACCTCAAAAAGCCGTTTTTACAAGGCAAAAAAACAGTAAAAAATGTGCTTCCCCTCTCAAAAAGAGAACCCCATTCCCCAAGTACTCCGCTTTTCTTGAAGTGGGATGGGGGTGTGGGAAGGGCGAAACTTCTTCCAATACAAAAAAGAAAAGTTTTGTTCCCCGTGATGATAGATAATAAAACCATTTTATAAATAATAAATCTCCCAAGTACTCCGCTTTTCTTGAAGTGGGATGGGGGTGCGGGGGAAGGGCGAAACTTCTTTTCTCGTGAAAAGAAGTTTCGCCCTTCCCCCGCATAATCTATCCACTCCATGAACAAAAGAGTGTCACATGATGCTGTCAAGTTCGCGTTTGAGGCGCAGAAGCGGAAGGCCTATGATGTTTTCGGCTTCTCCGGAGTAGCTTTCGACAATCAACTCCGGATGTTCCTGAAGCGCGTATGCTCCAGCCTTATCCAGAACGTGGACAAGGGACAGGTAACGGTCTATCGTGTCATCGGTGTACTGCTTGAATTTTACTTCAGATACTTCGCAGTAGGATATATCAAGCGGAGTTTTGCCAATGCGCCGCAGCGCAACTCCGGTGACGGTGAAGTGGGTCTTGCCCGCAAACGCTTTCAGGATGCGGCGGGCGTCGTCAGGGTCGCGGGGTTTTCCGATAACTTTGTTTTCAAAAATTATGACGGTGTCTGCTCCTATGACCAGCGCGTCCGGATTCTCCTGAGCCACGCAGGCGGCTTTTGCCCTCGCGTTCAACTCCGGAACAGCAAAAGGGTCCGCTGCCGCCGATATCTCATCTATATCAGCGGAGCGAACCTCAAAATCATTTGTGATCTGTGCCAGCAGTTCCCTGCGGCGCGGAGACTCAGAAGCCAGTATCACCATCGTTGTCTTCGATCTCCGAGAGACGGTCGATCAGAAAAACTGTCGGTTCGGTGTTTTCGATACCGAATTGCTGTTTAAGCAGTTCAGCGAGCTGCGGCTGAAGCTCCTCGATCAGAACCGGAAGCCCCTTGTAACCCTCGGCGTATGAGGCGCGGACAAAGAGTTTGTAGTTCTTTTTGTATCTGCGTATGGAAACTTTGACATCGTTCAGTCTTCCCTCTTCTGAGAGCAGCCGTCCGATAAGTGCAGATATGACGCGGACTGAGATCACGAGGTCTCCAGCCGGAGACTTTACCACAACTTCGCTGCATTTGGGGTGTCTGAACACGAAAAAGCAGATGATTTTCAATGCGATCACCAGCAGCAGTATCAGCAGCATGACCAACGTTGCGGCAAAGTAACCGCATTTGAAATCATTGGTGAGAATGTTTCTGAGCGTCTCACAGTTAAGAAAACTTTGCAACCAGCACATAGTGCAGTCTCCTTCAAAAGCTTATTGCGTCAGTTGAGCGGAAGTGCGTTGACGGCATCAGCTGCGCCATCTTCCAGCTCTTCCAGTTCTTCCTTCTCGGGGTCATCGATCTCCTGAACGAGGATATCGACCTTGACGACGCTCATTCCGGTAGTGTTTTCGACCAGCTCGACCACAGCGGTCTGGGCTTGGGCGGCAACATCAGGAATGCAGTATCCGAACTCAAGAACGACCTTGATTTCGATTTCCACCTTGCTCTCTTCACCAAGAATGACCGTTACGGCGCGGGACTGCATCCGGCGGCTGCCTACGAGGGTCGCGATGTCATCGACGAGAGTGCTTCCAGCGAGGCGGGAGATGCCTTCAACTTCGAGCACAGCGCGGCGGGCAAGCTGTGCAACTACGTTTTCGTGGATCTTAATGGCTCCGATACCGTCATGTCCGAGAACGGCAGTCTCCTGGCTTGGGGCGGCGTTTTTTTCTGCGGATGTTGATTTCATTGTGTCAGTGCTCCTTTTGTGATGATTTTGAAGTGCTCTGCATCATGTTTTCGACAAATCCTGTGTCGTACTTGCCGTCAATGAAACTCTTGTTGGAAAGAACTTTCTGCTGGAAAGGTATCGTAGTTTTGATTCCGTCGATAATAAACTCCGACAACGCTCTGCGGCAACAGGCAATCGCCTGCTCGCGGTCTTCGCCCCAGACGATCATCTTGGCAGCAAGGCTGTCGTAGTAGGCTGGAATGCGGTATCCGGTGTAAACGTGGCTGTCGATGCGCACGTTGGGACCTCCGGGAGCGGAAAAGAGTTTGATGTCTCCGGGGAACGGAGCAAATCCGTGGTCAGGGTCTTCGGCGTTGATACGGCATTCGATGGCGTGACCTCTGAATTTGACATCTTTCTGGCGGAAACGCAGTTTTTCACCGGCGGCGACCCTGATCTGCTCTTTGATGAGATCGACTCCGGAGATCATCTCTGATACCGGATGTTCGACCTGGATACGGGTGTTCATTTCCATGAAGTAGAATTCACCATCATCGTTGAGCAGGAATTCAATAGTGCCCGCGCTGGTGTATTTCGCGGCTTTGGCGGCTCTGACTGCGGCGGCTCCGATCTCGGCGCGCTGCTTTTCGTTCAGCGCGGGACTCGGAGTCTCCTCGATAAGCTTCTGGTTGCGGCGCTGGACGCTGCAGTCACGCTCGCCCAGATGGATGACGTTGCCGTAGTTGTCGGCAAGGATCTGGACTTCGATATGGTGCGGGTTGACCAGAAATTTTTCCATATAGAGATCGCCGTTGCCGAATGCGCTTTCAGCTTCGGCGCGTGCGGCGTGATATCCCTGAAGCAAGCTGGCGTCGTTGTGGGCGATACGCATACCGCGTCCGCCTCCGCCTGCGACAGCTTTGATGATGACGGGGTAGCGCAGCTTGTGGGCGAGCTTGAGAGCGGAGTCCTCATCGGCGATGATACCGTCTCCGCCCGGAGTCACGGGAACTCCAGCCTTTTTCATGGTCTGGCGGGCGACAGCTTTGTCTCCCATGGCGCGCATGGCTTCGGGAGTGGGGCCGATAAAGGTTATTCCGTGCTTGCGGCAAGCTTCGGCGAAATAGGCGTTTTCAGAGAGGAAACCGTATCCCGGGTGGATGGCATCCACATCGCAGATCGCCGCGACAGAGAGAATGCGGTCGATGCACAAATAACTCTGGGCAGCTTTGGCAGGACCGATGCACACAGCTTCATCGGCAATGCGGACAGCCATGCTGTCGGCGTCGGCCTGGGAGTACACAGCTACGGTCCTGATTCCCATCTCACGACAGGCGCGGATTATGCGGACAGCGATCTCTCCGCGGTTGGCTATCAGTACTTTATTGAACACTTTGCGTCCTCGGGGTGTTTGGAGTAAATCTTGCAGAACATCAGCCGATGACGAAGAGCGGCTGGCCGTATTCGACGGGGTTGCCGTTTTCGACCAGAACCTCTTTGATGACTCCGGACTTCTCGGCTTTGATCTCGTTCATGACCTTCATCGCTTCGATAATGGCGACCACGGTATCGGGAGTGACTTTATCTCCGACCGAGACCAGAGCGGGAGCTCCGGGGCTGGTGGCACGGTAGAAGGTTCCGACCAGCGGAGAGTCGATAGTCTCCTGAGCCTCGGCGGGAGCAGCGGCAGCAGGAGCCGCCTGAACAGCGGGAGCAGCCTGAACCGCAGGAGCCGCTTCGATCTGGATGGGAGCCGCGACCGCCTGAGCTGCCGCGATTTTCGCTCCGCGTCTCATGCGCAGTTTGCAGCCCTCTTCATCGATGCAGAATTCGCTGAGGTCGTTGTCTTTCATAATGCGGGCAATCGCTTCAATAACTTCTACTTTCATCATGGGTTCACTTTCTCTTTTATTTTGTTTTATCCAGATGAGCCGCAAGCGCGCGCAAGGCAAGCAGATAACTCTCTGCTCCGAAACCTGCGATCACGCCAAGCGACACCGGCAGAGTGAGAGATTTGTGCCTGAACTCATCCCTGCCTGCAATATTGCTCAAATGCACTTCGACGGTCGGAATCTTCACCGCTGCCAGCGCGTCGCGCAGCGCAACTGAGGTGTGCGTGTACGCCGCAGGATTGAAGATGATTCCATCCACTTTTTCGCTGTAAGCCTGAGATATCCTGTCAACGAGGAATCCTTCGACGTTTGACTGGTAGTCGATCACTTCGCAGTCGAGTTCGCTGCCGAGGGTCTTTACCCGGGCTACGATATCGGCGAGCGTGGTGCTTCCGTAAATCTCAGGTTCCCGCGTCCCCAGAAGCTGGAGATTGGGACCATTTAACAGTAAAACAGTAAATTTTTTCATAGTATTAATATAGCACTGAAAACTATTTTTTCAATTTTTTCTTATTTTGAGCTCACTTTTTTTTCGGAAGGCGCGGAATCTCAAGTTTGGGTTTTTCCTGAAGTTTGAGCAGCGTATCTTCGTTGATACTGATGTTGATTATGGGGTCGCTTTTACCTCCGGAAGCGAGGTGCGAGACCAATAAAGCGGCTCCTGATATCACCAGTACAGCGGCAGTCACGGCGAGGGCGACCAGTATTATGGCAAGTCGTCTGATGCGTTTCTCATTTTCTTCGCTCACCTCATGACCTCTCACCACCCGGCTGAGATCCTCAGGAACGGTACGCTCAAGAGTGCTTTTGACCTCTGCGCTGAGCTCTTCAGTCAACTCTTCGCTCACTCCGTAGAGCGTGCAGAGTTTTTTGATGTACGCCGCGATGTAAAACGGCGGAGGAAGAGCATCGGTATCCTCATTTTCCAGAGCTTGAAGGGCATCGGTTTTGATGCAGGTCTCTTTGGCGAGGTCTTCGTAAGAGAGTTTGCAGTTTTCTCTCAGGCGGCGCAGGACGGTGCCGTAGCTGCCTCCGCTTGAAGCGATGACGTTGGCATCTGCGGCGGCGAACCGCTCTTCCCTGATTTCGTTTCTGTTTTGGCCGTCACTCTCTTCTTCGACGGACGACATGGCGTGGATATTTATTTTTCCGCTCTCGATGTCGCGCTCGAGGTCGGACTTTTTGCCGGAAGAGACTCCCTGGCTGTTGAAAAATTCAAAATCTCCCTGTTGATCACTCATAATAAAAAACTCCCTCAGGATTGATTGATTTCCATACCGTCAAATATCAGGATATCACGTTTTTTGCCGCTTCCGGAGTCCGGACCGATGATGCCCCGGTCTTCCAGTTTCTGGGTCAGTGTGGCGGCGGTGTTGTATCCTATTTTAAGCCGTCTCTGGAGATAGCTGGTACTCACTTTGCGGTCGAGCACGACTATCTCAAGAGCGCGTTTGTAAAGATCATCGTCTCCGGGTTGGAGATATTTGTTGATAAAGGGAGCGATATCTGCTCTGTCCATATCGTCGAACACATCGTCTTCATCAAATGGAGTGACCTGGTCGGAGTTGTCGCCGTCATCATCAGTCGCCTCGACAAGTACGGTGTCGTTGAAGTGCTGCGGAACCTGATCCGAGACAAATTTTACTATCGACTTGATATCTTTATCCTGAACGAAAGCACCCTGTACGCGTTCGATGTTCATGCTGGTCGGACTCATCAGGAGCATGTCTCCCATTCCGAGCAGTTTTTCTGCGCCCATGCTGTCGAGTACAACGCGGCTGTCGATTTGTGAGCGCACCTGGAAACAGAAACGCGACGGAAGATTTCCCTTGATGACACCGGTTATGATATTGGTCGAAGGTCTCTGGGTAGCGAGGATAAGATGGATACCTGCGGCGCGTCCCTTCTGGGCGATGCGCACGATGGAGGTCTCCGCATCTTTTTTCGCTTCGGTCATCATGAGGTCGGCGAGCTCGTCGATGATGATGACAAGATAGGGAAGACGGTCAGGTATCGGCTGTCCGTCATCGGTGCAGATGACGGTATCGCTCTTCGGACGGCTGTTGTATTCGCTGAGTTTCTTTACTCCTGCGGCGGCGAGCTGGCGGTAACGTCTCTCCATTTCACTGACTGCCCAGCGCAGCGCGACAGGAACTTTGCCTGAGTCGTTGATAATGGGGGTCAGGAGGTGCGGAAGACGCTTGTAATCCTCAAACTCTACAACTTTGGGATCGACCATGATAAGTTTCAGCTCATCGGGAGCAAAGGTGAAGAGCAAACTCACGATAAGGCTGTTGGTACATACACTTTTACCCGTACCGGTGGTTCCGGCAATCAGCAGGTGCGGAGCTTTGGCAAGGTCGAAGACTACGGGTTTTCCTGAAACATCTTTGCCGACGGCAAGCGGAATATCCATGCGGGTATTTTTCCACGCGTCGCTCTCCATGACGCTGCGCATGTGCACCGCTTCGGGGGTGGAGTTCGACACCTCGATACCCACTACCGGACGTCCCGGGATAGGCGCGAGCACACGGACGCTTTTCGCCTCAAGGTTCATGGTGATATTGTCCTGGATCTGCTCAACTTTTTTGACGTTGACTCCGGGCGCGAGGGTGATCTCAAAACGGGTGACGCGGGGACCTGAGATGTATCCGGTGACTTTTCCGGGAATGTTGAAGTCTTCGAGCGTCCTCTGGAGTATCTCTCTTGAGCGTTCGATGGCATGGCTGTTCTCTCCTTTGACCTCATTGCCCTGCGCGAGCATACTTATCGGAGGCAGAACAAAGTCGCGTGAAGGAGCAGCGGACACCCTCTCTCCCTGCGCCGCAGGGCGGGTGTTGACTTTGGGCGGCTCAGGAGCTGTCTGAGTGCTGATTGTCTGCACGGGCAGCGCGGGAGCGGATTCGTTCTTCACTGCCGGAGCAGGAGCGGGCTCAAACTCAGGCTCAATAAGCTCTTTCTGAGGAGCGGTTGCGGAAATTTCCGGTTCGCGCAGCGGAGCTGAGACGGGATTTTTGATCTCTCCGAGAGCCTCTTCAAACTCAGGTTCGTCAAAGTCTCTTCCGGCAAGCTCCTGCAAACGGGAGCGGCTGCCGGACTGGGCTGGAGTTTTTTTATCACTGTTGTCTTTGTTTCCAAAACCTCCGAGCAGGTCTAATATGCGGCTGCGTTTGGCAGGAGCGGGATCTTCAGGTTCTTCTTCCTCTTCGGGTTCTTCCTCCTCAATGCGTCTGCTTGCAGCTCTGCGGCGGCGGGATACAGTTCCTTCCTCTTCATCGGCAGAGTTGTCGGCTCCGAAGAAGAGTTTGTGCCAGTCGTTGACGTAGATGGTGACTATGCCGCTGATAAGCAGAGCTCCGGCGATGACGAGTGTTCCGATGGGACCTATAAAGTTGCGGAGGATACCTTCGTGCAGAAGGATCGTTCCATCAAGGCTTTCAAACGCGGGAGCCGCGAGAACCTGTCCAAGCGCACCGCCAGCCATGGCGAGCTGCGGCACTTGTCGTCTGCCGATACCGAGATAGTCGGTGACTCCGGCGAAGGGCTCCGGAGCAAGTCCGAACATCAGAACTGCGCCGATCAGGATAAGCAGAGCTCCTCCGGCAAAGACGGAAAATCTTCCGGCTCCCGAAACGAAGCTGCGGAGCGTCCTCAAAAGAAAGAACAGCGGGATCAGATATGCCGCAAGTCCCAACACATGGAAAAAACATACAGACACCCACGCTCCTGCGTGGCCTATCCAGTTCTGCGGAGAACCGCCGATACCGCCGCACAGCACCGCGTTGTCAAGTTTGTTGTAACTGATGAATGCCAAAAGCAAAAGCAAAGTCAGTACAAAAGAAACTGTCGCTTTTATTTTCAATTTTTCCTCCGGAAAAACACTTGTTTACTTATACTCCTCTGTAATATAAATGTAACATGTAAAAAAAGCAATCCGCAATGGAAAAATCTTTTGTGAATATTCGCTTTTTTCTTGCCGAAGCGGTTTTCAGGTGCTACATTGTTAATGTCTCAAATGTTGTGAAGAAAAATGACCGGCGGTGGTGCCCCGCGGTCAATCTCGCGCCTTGCATCTGCGTCGCGGCGGTCGTGTACAAAAGTACACTCCCTTGCTGTGCTCGATGCAAAACGCGACATTGTCTCACGGATGCATCCACCGAGGCAAACAAGTGTGTGGCGTATGTTGACAAAATATAACGAATGTGTTATATTTAAGCATATATCAAATAACGTTTGTCATCAATTTAAAAATTTTTTCACAAGGCTCTGTTCCCGACAAAGGTAGGTAAAAGTAAATAAAAAAGTTTTTTCGCTTTTCTCCTATGAGAGACTAAATTTCAAGTGTTGTTTGCAAAAAAATTGTAAAAAATTTAATAATCAGCGAAAGATGATTC
>SUVY01000100.1 GCA_015061775.1 Lentisphaerota bacterium
CTTTGAGCAGAAAACTATATTTTTCAGAGGTCGGGAAGTGGGGGATAATTTTATTTGAAAAATTCGGTCTGCAAGAGGTCAGAGAATTTTTTTAATTTTATTTACCCCCTTGATAACATTCCGACCTGCCAAAGATACTCCGATTTGAGGGGGAGGGGCGGTTTGCTCCATTTGGGGGTAACAGTACATAAAGGTGCAGTGTGCTTCAGGCGACTTCTTATAGCGGAGAATTTGGGGGATTTTATTTTACATTATTTTTGGCAGTATTGATCGAAGAAATCAATGTAATGCGAAGTTCCCGACATAATGATTCCAAGCGGTCATATTCACCGGGAACGATATAATTGGTTTTAGACAGCAACAGTAGCCAGTAACTGGTTTCATTTGCTTCTTTCAAAGCAATTTGAAGTTTTGCGATGAAATCAGGTTTGCCGTGAGCGTATTGCGCCTCGTGAATATTTGCTCCGATACTGGTTCCGGCTCTGCCGATCTGATTGGAAATGATCGTTTCGTGCTGGTTTTTTAAGAATTTTACCAGATTGAGGATTTCAACGGCAAATGCAACTGAAAGATCAACGAGTTTATTTGAGTTTTTTTCCATGAGAAGTTTTCCTTTCAGGTGTTAATATAATAATGCAAGGTATGTATTACAAGCGGAGAACTTTCATTTTTTCATTTTCTCATAATATGAGCGTAGCGAATGCTTCATATTGTGGAGTGAAACGGAACAATGCTTCATAGCGGAATGAAATGGAGCTGCTTCATCTGAAAAGGCGGTTTTATGAAGCACGGCTTCGCCGTATGAAGCGGCACTGCGTGTCATGAAGCGCACCTTCGGTGCATGAAGCGAAGCCTTTTCAGGCTTCATGTTTTTTTGCCTTGAAATCAAGGCAAAAAAATGGGGTGGAAGACCGGACTCGAACCGGCGACCTCCTGGGCCACAACCAGGCGCTCTAACCAACTGAGCTACGTCCACCATATTGGGTATGCCATATAAAATACGCTGTGTTTGGTGAAATTTCAAGGCGTTTTTTCACTTTTTTGCGGTTTTTACTGCTTTTTTTGACTGCAATGTGCTCTTTTTGCCGTTTCCATGCGGAAAAATACTGAATTTTGACCGCTGGATTCTTTGCATTTACATCAGGGGGGATGTATATTATTATATTGTAATCACCCGGGGTATTTCCGTCTTATGGAACGTAAAAAGAAAAGCGCAATAGAAATTCCTGACATCAGGACTAAACGCCGCAGGGCTCTGATCGGTTTGACCATCGCTCTCCTGCTGCTGGCGTCTGCCGTTGCTGTCTGTCTCTGGCTTCATCATGTTATGTTCCGGAGCAATCCGCGTCTGGTGTTCCGCGAGCTTCATGTTTCAAGCTCGGGATATTGGAATCAGCGCGACGAAGAGCTTATCAGAACTCTCGGATTGAAGCGCAACAGCAATATTTTTGATCTTGATCTCGGCAAGCTGCGCCGTCAACTCCGGAGTGTGCCCAGCATTGCTGATGCCCGCGTTCAGCGTATCCTTCCGGACACCCTCATGGTCGAAGTCTCCGAGCGTATGCCGCGGGCGATCATCAACTATCCGCGTTCCCGCTGGGTTATCGACGAAGAGGCGGTCGTCATGGAGCGCACCCGTTCCATGGCCAACAGCATCGTACTGCCCACCATCACCGGAGTTGCTCACACCAGATTAAAAGGAGGCGACCGCCTTCCTGAACTGCAGCCCGCCCTCGATGTGATAAATGCTGTGGTGAGAAGCTATCCTGATATGGAGATCCTCATGGTGTCGGTATCCAATTCCGAGCAGCTTGATACTTACATACGTTACCGCAACGGAAAAACTTACCGGGTGCTCATGCCCGCTAAGAACCGCGGTGTGGAATATATGTTGAACGCCCTGCAAAGTGCGATAATCCAGGCGTATCAAAAAGGAGAGGAGCGCACCACGGTAAACCTCTCATTCGATGGTTTGGCAGTCATAAATTGATTTTGGAGATATTTTATTATGAACATTCTTGTAGTTGGTTCCGGCGGACGCGAACACGCCATTGTCTGGTGTCTCAAACAGAGCAAACAGGTTGAAAAGATTTACTGCGCTCCGGGAAATGCCGGAATTTCCGCAGATGCCGAGTGTGTGAATATCAATGTTGATGAGCTTGATAAGCTTGCGTTGTTTGCTAAAGAGAACTCCATCGACCTCACTGTTGTCGGTCCGGAGGCTCCTCTCTGCGACGGCATCGTCGATGTGTTCCGCAAGAACGGACTTGCAGTCTTCGGTCCGGATAAGGAGGCAGCTCAGCTTGAAGGCAGCAAAGATTACGCCAAGCGTTTCATGGTGAAATATGGAATTCCGACCGCGAAAGCCGCGACCTTCGAGTGTGCCTGCAAGGCGAAAGAGTACATCAACTCCGAGTTTTCCAACGGAGCCGCCGGTATCGTGGTCAAGGCTGACGGTCTTGCCGCCGGCAAAGGAGTGCTGGTCGCTCCTGATGCCAAGTCCGCCTGCGACTTTGTTGACGGATGTTTCGGCGGAGAGTTCGGCAGCGCGGGAGCCAAAGTCGTGATCGAAGAGATGCTGGTCGGAGAAGAGGCATCCATTCTCGCTCTCTGCGACGGAAACACGATCATCCCGATGGTCTCATCTCAGGATCACAAGCGGGTTTTCGACAACGATGAGGGACCCAATACCGGAGGCATGGGCGCGTATTCTCCTGCTCCTGTTGTGACCGATGAGGTCGCCGGGCGCATCGACAAGGAGATTTTGCAGGTCTTCCTCAAGGGAGTTCAGGCTGAGAAGCTCAATTTCCGCGGAGTGATCTTCGTCGGACTTATGATATCAAACGGTATTCCCAAGGTGCTTGAGTTCAACGTCCGCTTCGGAGATCCCGAGATCCAGGCGGTTCTCCGCCGCTTTGACGGAGACTTTGCCGAGACTCTGAAGCTGGTCACCGAAGGCAGACTTGCCGAAGCCGACCTCGTGTGGAGCGATGATCCCGCGGTTTCCGTGGTGATCGCTTCCGGAGGCTATCCCGGCAAATACGCCAAGGGCAAAGTGATTTCCGGACTCGATAAAGCAGCGGAGCAGGGGGCTGTTGTTTTCCACGCCGGAACCGCTTTCGACGCTGACAAAAACATCGTCTCTGCCGGAGGCCGTGTCCTCGGTGTTTCCGCCCGCGGCAAAACCATCGATGAGGCGATCAAAAACGCCTATGCCGGAGTTAAGGAAATCAGCTTTGAGGGCTGCTTCAGCCGTTCGGATATCGGTGCCAAAGCTGCCAAATGGTTGAAAAAATAACAACGTTCCTCAAATGAGCAGCAAGATTCCCGCATTGGCTGGTAAAACCGTAATGTTTATAGACACTGCTTCCTTTACTGCCATCTGATAGAAACTTGTTGCATTGGCACAAAAAATAATCTTTTTGGCATAAAATTTATATTGAAAGAAATAAAAAACGTGATATCTTATCTCCTGTTGACACAAATATTGAAATGAGGAGATGAAAATGGAGACAGATCTTGACGGAAAACGTGCAGATAAGGTAAAGCGCAACGCGGCAATTCGCACTCTTCTGGATTTTTGTCGTTATTGCTGCTGCCGTTGAATACTTTTAAGGGGTAAAATAGTGATAAAACGGTATTTTATCTCCCTTTTTTTGTCTGCCCCCTTGCGGTTTTTGTTTTTTTCCGTATATTATATAAATAGCATAAACAGTCAACTTGAGAAAGGATTTATAAAATGAAAAACTCTTCATTCCCGGGAATGAGTGTAAAGCACGGCTTTACACTTATAGAACTTCTCGTCGTCATTGCCATCATCGCCATCCTCGCGGCGATTTTGATGCCCGCGCTGTCAAGTGCGCGTGAGCGCGGAAGAAGTGCGACCTGCATCAGCAACCAGAAACAGCTCGGACTTGCCAGTATGCAGTATCAGGAAGATTTCAATGGCTGGTATATTCCGACATATTACAGAGACAGTGACGCCGCTGTGGGCAAAGATGCCTTTATCGGCAATCCTGCTGTGCGAGCCTCAGCCAACCAGGGCGTTATCTGGCCGTTCAAGATGGGCATGCATCCCGGCCGCAAGGGAGCTGCGAAGTCCCTCGGGTACATACAGGGAGACATCTCCCGCCCCCGTTCATCATCAGCCTTTGTGTGTCCCTCTGACGAAGATCCCCGGCGCAGCACCACCAAACCTGCCGGAGACTACAACCAGTGCTACAACAGCTATGCTCTCAACTCCTTCATCGGAGGTATTTACACCACGGGAACCACCTACAACGGTATCTGGATGAACGTATCCAACTGGGGACATCATCGCCTTGCCAAGAAGCCGAGTCAGGCTCCGATGTTTGTTGACCGCGACAACTACCGTTCAAGCGGCTCACGCTATGGAGAGTGGGGGCATAAGATCACCAGCGGTCCTGATCCGGCTGACCCGAACAGCTGGGTGCTCAGCCCCGACACGACAGTATCTTGCCCCGGACGCGCAGGAGCACGTCACAGCGGAGCGATCTCCACCGGATTTGCCGACGGTCATGCGAAACTTATCATGACTCCGATCCCCAACAGTTTTTCAACCGACACCAGACTGCATTGGGCTGATACTACCACTATCGACCGTACAGATCTCAACTGACAGTTGAACACTTTCCAGGGATGGAATACTGATAAAACGGTATTTTATCCCTTTTTTTTTTGTCTGCCCCTTGCGGTTTTTGTTTTTTCCCGTATATTATATAATAGCATAAACAGTCAACTTGAGAAAGGATTTATAAAATGAAAAACTCTTCATTCCCGGGAATGAGTGTAAAGCACAGCTTTACACTTATAGAACTTCTCGTCGTCATTGCCATCATCGCCATCCTCGCGGCGATTTTGATGCCCGCGCTGTCAAGTGCGCGTGAGCGCGGAAGAAGTGCGACCTGCATCAGCAACCAGAAACA
>SUVY01000031.1 GCA_015061775.1 Lentisphaerota bacterium
GGGGGTTCAAAGGGGGGATGAAATCCACCCTTGCGCATCGCACGGAGAGAGTGCCTGAGCAGCCAGAAAAGGCTGCTCAGGGGCGGCTACTATGCCGCCCGGAGCCGAACGCAGGGAAGAGGCGGATGAAGCCGGGAGCAGAAATTCGCAGAAAAAAGAGCAGAAGTCTCAATTTTCCATCCCCCCAAAAAGCGTCGGACACATGATTTTATTCAAAATCATGTGTCCAGAGGTGCATCCGTCTTCGTTGCACTACGCCGTGACAAGGGGAGAGCCAGCCCAACGAGGCTGGCTAAGTATCTCGCAGCCCGTCGTACGGGCCCCCTGCCGGGAGATTTTTAAGAGGCAAGCAGCCTCTTAAACTCCCTCACCATACGATGCTGAAACAATAAGGTTTTGCAACAGCTCCTTTCTCATCGATTTTGAAAAGTTTTCACCAAAATAGGACAACGTCGATAAATATCAGAAGTTATTTCGCTATTCCGGCGTCAACTTCAGCTTTGAAGTTGGCGTCGGTTATATATTTTACGGCAGTATCTGCCATAGCGGCCGCAGCAGTCATGGCATTGCCGAAGGCAAAGTCGGTTCCGCAGGCGTCGCGGAACAGCTGGGAGTGTCCTGGAATCTCATGGTCGGCAACGGGGAAATATGGGTGTATTCCCGGAATTAGCTGAGAGACATTGCCGAAATCAGACGAACCGCGACCTCCTGTCGCCGGAATGATATACTTGACTCCGAGTTTAGTGATCCCTTCGAGAAAGTTTCTGTTCAACGCATCATTTGGACGCCTGGCCTTATAGGGAATATTGAACGGTTTAACCTCTGCTGTGGCTCCAGTCATAAGCTCTGCTCCGCGAACGATATCAAGGAAACGCTTTTCGATCTTTTCCATCCATTTTTGATCTGTGGAGCGCAGGAAGAATCTGCATGATGCCAAGTCCGGTGTAATATTGGGAGCTTCTCCGCCGCAGGTGATTATTCCGTGCATTCTCACATTTTCCGGAGTCTGTTCGCGGTAGGCATTCACTCCTGCAAAGAGCAGATTTACTGCGGCAAGGGCGTTCACTCCAAGCTCAGGAGCTCCTGCCGCGTGCGAAGCTTTGCCGTGGAATATCACATCGAATCTGCTTATGGCAGTTGAACCTGTATCCGGTATGGCGCGGAAGGAAGGATGCACCATCATAGCGGCATCTACCGACTGCAGGCAGCCGTTTTCGATCATTCTGACCTTTCCACCGCCCGATTCCTCAGCGGGTGAACCGAGCAGAACTACTTTGCCGGAAAGTTTTTTTTCAGAAATCGCCCTGGCGGCTGCATGAAAAGCCGCGATCGCCGCTGCGCAGATAAGATTGTGTCCGCAGCCGTGGCCGATCTCGGGAAGCGCATCATATTCCGCAAAAATGGCAAACACGGGAGTTCCGCTGCCGTACTCTGCGGTAAATGCGGTATCGAGTCCGAAGCAGGGCTTTTTAACAGAATATCCCAGATTTTCAAGGAGATTTTTTGCCTGAGTTGAGGCAAAGTGTTCCTGATATGCGAGTTCCGGGTTGTTCCAGATGTCATCAGAGAGTTTTCTCAGATCGCCTTTTATTCCGGCTATTTCATCTACGAGAAAAGAGAGCATTTTATCTGCATCCTTAATTCATCATGCGGTCAAGGAAGGCGTCTGCTTTGAAATCAGTTTTTTCTGAAAGTGCTTTGCACAGATCCGGAATGTCAAACACTTTGAGCATACCGGGTATCATGTGTGACTGAGGCCACCTTACATCAGTGTTTCCGGTGAAGTCGCCGTAAGCAGTCGGAAGTCCGGTGAGATGCACTTTGTCGGCAAGATAAGGATCTATTCCGAGAGTAAACAATGTGACGAGAGCTCCGAGTCCGTGGGCTTTTATAGTGAGATTTTTGCATCCGTTGGCGCGCATGAGGGCGACGGTTTTGCGGAGATCGCGCACTTTTCCGCCGAGATAAGGAGTATCAAGCAGTTTTCCGGTTGAGTCTGCGAAGTAGTCGCTGTCGTAGTAGTCGAAGTAATCTTCTCTTCTTGAACATCCGAGGAAACGGCTTCTTCCGATACCGCGTACATCGAGCGCGAAGAGCATTCCGTCATAATCGGTGACGGCTGCCATCTCGCTTGAGGCGTCGAGATGTGCGACATAGAGGGTCGCCGTTTCATAGTTTTTGAAGTGGAAAAGATTTCCTTCTGCGATATGAAGGAGGGCAACGATGTTTTCTTCGGTTTCAAGTGCAAACTCAGTTGTAGCCAATCCGTCATCTCTTGTATTGAAAATATAGCTGATGTTGTAGTCCGGAACAGAGTTGTCCTCCGGAGACGCTTTGAGCGCGGTTTTCAAAAATTCAGAGATATTTTCAAGGCTCGGATCGCGTCTCTCTTTGAGGAAGTCGTTTTTCTCTTCAAACCATTTGTAAATGGATTTTTCCTGCTGCAGCTCAAGGATTTGTCCGTTTTGAGTCGCATAGAGATCTGCATCTGGCCAGGGCTCGATGGTTTCGTAGGTTTTCTCTTCGTCCATAAAGTGCTTGACAAAGAAATCGAACGTCGCCTTTCGGAGTTCTGCACTGAGGCAATGGCTTCCGGGACCGACGAACATTTCGCAGTTGTCCTCTTTTCCGAGCAGGGAGTAGATTTTTTTAGCTTCGTTGTAACTGTCAACGGTTCCGCGTACATCGAAGAAGTCGTTTTCAACTTCAAGGATGAGAGCCGGGGCAGGAGCTCTGGCAATTATGAAATCAGCCATATCTCCTCCGTCCGCCCAGAGTCCCGGAGGTATCTGTTCGCTGTCGGTGGGCAGTTCGTTCTGGAAGTTTCTCCAGAAGGTAGTGAGGTAACAAGCCGGAGCCGCAGCATGGATACGTTCGTCCAGTCCAAAGAGATAACTTGAGAGCGTACCGCCTCCGCTGGTTCCGCAGACACCGACTCTTGCAGTATCGATATCATCTCTGGAGAGCAGGTAATCGAGGGCGCATCTTGCCTCAAAAAGTCTCCAGGAGCCGAAGAATTCATCTTCAAGGCTGATGAGTTTTCCGGCAAGGTTGTGCTGGCGTACAGGATTTTCTGTTCCAAGATCATACTGCAAACGTTCTCCCTGACCGATAGGATCGATGCTTGCTGTGGTAAATCCGGCTCTTGCAAGCGACATCAGCAGCCGTTGACCGTTGCCGGCAGCCTTTCCGTTTGCGTTGTGTCCGCAGAGCTGGAGAACAAGCGGCTGTTTTTCGGAGGGATCGCTGTCTTCCCTGCGGTAAACGACCATGGTCGCGTGCATATTTTCCCTGACCTGGATGACGATACACTCTGTGATCAAGCCGTCCCTGGTGAATGTTTTGCGTATTTCAGGGTTGAGCGGAACTCTTTCAGGAAATGTTCCAAATGCTTTTTGCAGACGTTTTTTTGCGGCGTCAACTTCAGAAAGTGCCTGTTTCCGAGTCTTTATTTCTGCCAGGCGGGAAGCGCGTTTTTGAGTCGCTTTTTTTGCGATAGCCCGGTAGTAGTTCTGCAGCATATCTCCAAACGGTATCATGGGATTTTCTCCTGTTTTTCTGTGTTTTTTTCAGAATCATGTAGTGATGTACTAAAGATACACCAGCTTCGCAAAAAGGCAAGTACAAATTTCCGAAAAATGAAATATCTTTTCTTCAGGTGCGCAGTGTGAAACCTGTGTGTTGTATGAAATTTGCTTTTTAACAGAAAATAAACGCAATATCTGCGCTTGAAGGTGAATTTTTTCTTGAAAACGGGGCGAATTGGTGCTAAATTAATGTAAGTTGTTAATCTATAGGTTTTCTTTAATATATAATTACAGTTTGAAAAACGGAGGTTCCAAAAATGAGTAAGTACTTGAGTCTTGCGGCGGGAGTCGCGGCGGCAGCATTTCTTTGTGCCGGATGTTATGACTATCCCAAACCGCCGACTGCAACTCTGGGAGACACTTACACACAGCGCGAGAAAGATGCCGCTGATGAGATGTTCAAGGATATAAAGAGTCTCACTCTTGCTGATGCCCAGCGTCTTGCGATCAAAAACAACCCCAATTATATTTCTGCCTCACAGGCGATCAATGCGGCGCGTTTCCGTTACTATCAGGCTATCGGAGCGTACTCTCCCACCGTTACCGCAGGATTCAATCTTCAGAACGCCCATACCTGGCGCGCCAACACCAAAAACATGGCTGAGAATTATGACGGCAACGGACGTCAGGACTCCTTTACGACTTCAACCACCATCCGCGCCAATCTGCTGATCTTCGACGGACTTGCCCGTGAGTTCAATATGCTTGCCGCCAAACGCGGAGTCAAATACTATCAGGCTCTCGAGGCGGATGCCTGCCGTACCCTTATGCGTACTGTCGCAACCGCCTACAACACTGTTCTTGAGGCTATCGAAAACCAGCGCATCGCCCGTGAGGACCGCAAGTTCCAGGAGTCTTCACTCAAAGATACCCGCTACAAGTTTGAGGCTGGAGCTGTTCCGTTGAGCGATGTCCTCAACTTTGAGATCCTTGCCAATAACGCCGAAGTCAATATGATCGCGGCGGATTATCAGTATGAGGTCGCTATCTACGCGCTTTCAGCCCTTATGGGCTTCCCGCAGGGACAGCTTCCGCGCGATATAACTTTCCCCAGCGATTTCAAAAACAACTTTGGAGAGCTTCCGTCTGTTGAGATCTATCTCGATGCCGCGCTCGCCAACCGTCCTGACCTCAAAGGTTACAGAGAGAATCTCCAGATCAGCAAATACCAGCTGTATCAGACCTACTCAAGCTATTCACCTACCATCAACGGTTACGTTCAGTTCGCGGTCAACACTAACAACACCTACTATGCTGACAACTATATCGAGTACAACGACTATGACCGCACCAGCATAACCCAGCCCGGATTCAGCTACGGAATCACCGCCGACTGGACTATCTTCAACGGTCTTATCCGCTACAACCGCGTCCGTGAGTACAAAGCCAACGTCGCTATCGCCGATTACGCAGTCGCCCACATGTGGCTCAACGTTGTTGCCGAAGTCCGTGCAGCTTATGCCAACTATATCAAGAGCGTCAAGATGACCCGCCTCTATGAGAAGACCCGCGATCTTTCAGCCAAACAGCGTGATCTGGTCGATGACGAGTACCGCGCCGGAAACGCCGAGCTGACCCGTCTCAACGAGGCACAGCGCGACCTCGTTCAGGCTGAGACCAATCTTGCTGCGAGCTACATCAGCATCCAGAATGCCAAAGCCCAGCTCGATGAGGTCGTCGGAGTCAATACCGCCGAATATTACCTCAGCACCGAGCGCAAGGCTATCACCGCGGCTCCCGGACTTGAGAGTTATCAGGTCGCTGAGCCCAAAGCTGCTGACGCAGATAAAAAAGAGACCGCAAAAAGCGCAGCTCCTGCCAAAAAGGCTCCCGCTGAAAAGAAAGCAGCTGTGAAGCAGACTGCCGCTCCGGCGATTCCCGCTGATCCCAAAGCAAAACCTGCAAAGTAATTCAGTATGGCACTCTTTGACCGCAAAAATCTTCTGCCGGTAATGACTGTCGGAGCTCAGGTGCTCAAACAGCAGGCTCAGCCGATTCTTCAGGTGAACGATGATATCCGTGCATTTGCCAAAGATATGATCCACGCTATGCGCGAATATGATGGAATCGGGCTTGCCGCTCCGCAGGCCGGACGTTCACTCCGTCTGGTTGTGCTCGAAGTTCCCGGCAGCGATGAAGAGGAGCTCTCTCCTGGAGAGGCTGCCATGCTTCCGCAGATGCCGATGGTGCTGGTCAATCCGAGGATCATCGGCAGAAGCGACAGCGTTTGCGAGCGTGATGAAGGCTGTCTTTCGGTTCCGGGAATTTATGCCCCCGTCGTCAGAAGCGAGCGCGTCGTTCTGCAGTCTGAGCTGCTTGACGGTTCAGTTATCGAGTACGAGTGCGGAGGTCTGCTCGGACGCTGCATCCAGCATGAGCTCGATCACCTTGACGGATTTCTTTTTACCGACCGTCTCGCTCCGGAAGAGTACCGGTTCATCGAGCGTCAGCTTGAGTCGCTTGAGCGCGCCGGAAAGAAGACCAACTACATCCGCCGCCGGAAATAAGGGGTACTGCTCTTGTCGAATGTTTCAGACACAGCGTGCGTAAAAGAGAAGGCTCCGGGATTTTTCCGGACACTCTTTTCTCTTTGCGGAGGCACGGAATTGTTTCCTGCGCTTGCCTCACGTTCTGTTGCAAGGATGTTGGCGTATTTGCTCATTCTTGCCGTTCTTACGTCGATTCCCGTGGTTTATTTTGCCGGAAAAAGTGAAAGACCGAAATTTTCCGCCGCCGGAGAGATTTTCTCTTCATCATTCGGAAAATCAATAGTCTATAACGGTTCATTCGTTCCAGAAAAAGATCCCGATAAGGCAAGAACAGTATTGTTTCCCGGATTCGGAAAGGTCTTTTACTTCCCTTCAGCCCCGGCAAAACTTCCTGAGAAATCCGAGTATGCAGACCTTGATTATCTCTGTGTATGGACTCCGGGGCGTATATCTTTTGCCTGCCGCGGAGCAGGTGAGGATTGGGTCGTAAATACTTTTGACGCTTCAAAGATATCGTTCTCAACAGCTCATGGAGCAGATGAACTCTTCAAATTCACTCCAGCGGGAGTTGCGGATAACGCCAACAGTTTTACAATATCTTCGGAGTCTTTGTTTGAAGATATCTACACAGCGTGGCAGATAAGGGAGTTTGCCTCTCATGCGGCGGCGATATTTATTCTTCCCCTGATCTACGCTCTATTTCTGCTGGTGGTTCTGCGTTTCTCGTTTGCGAAAGTCACTCCGGAAAAATCGTGGTTCGCGTGGTGGAAGTGCGGAGTTTATTCCGCTTTCCCCGGAGCATTGATCGTAACCGCGGTGACCATACTCAATATCGATTACCTCTCTTTCAATACCGTTTATATGTCGGCGACCATGACCTACGGATTGTTTGCCGTGATGCGTTTTGAAATCTGGAAAAACCCTGAAAGTTATAAAAAATATCATGAACAGCAGTAATAATATGGATTTTTGTTCCATGCCGGTCTGGTATTCCTCGCTTGCCGGATGGGCGTTCCCCACATCATTCATCCGTCTTCGCCAGGAGCTGGTGGATTATCTCGCCGCCGACGACACTGAGCGGAAAGCATTTGACGGAGCACTCATTGCAGACATTATAAAAGAGCTGGGCAAAGTGATGAAAACAATGTCCGGAGCTCAGTTTGTTTCAGTCGATGACTGCTCTCCGACCGATACGGAGCGTTTTGAGTCAAAGTGCGGTGCGGTGCACTCTCCTGAGAGCGCCTGGAAGTATATCTGCTGCAGCGAAAAAGTGCGTTCTGCCGCGAAGGCAGGCAGGGTCCGTCACCTTTGCGTGAGACCCTACCGCAACATTACCCTTGCACGTGAGTTCCGGCTTTTTGTCGTTGACGGAAAACTTGCCGCGATGAGCCAGTATAATCTTATCCGCCACTATTACCGTCTCGATGGAGTAAAAGAAGAGTATCTTGCACTCGCTGAAGATTTTATCCGTGAGGCAGCGTGGCGTATTCCGCTTGACCGTGTTGTTATAGATATTTATATCACCAGCAGCGGCAAAGTCATGGTCGTTGACCTCAACCCCTGGGGAGAGCCTACCGATCCCAAACTTCTGCATACCTGGGAGCGGGATTGGAACACTCCTGCCGGAATCGTTCTCATGGATATTCCCCGTAAAATATCCGGAGATGTCAACGTCTCTTTCTGAGCATAGTATTTTTTCAGATTTTTTCTGGTTGGAGAGTGTTTTTGAGCAGCAGCGTCAAAAAATATATCATGTCTGAGGTGTGCGGCTTCTGTCGCGGTGTTCGCAATGCCATTGCTCTTTTTGACGAAGCCGTAAAACGCTATGGAAAGCCGGTATATATCCTCCATGAGCTCGTCCACAACAGCTTTGTAACTGATTCCATGCGCGCGCGGGGAGCAGTTTTTGCCGATAAGAGCGGCGATATTCCGGATGGAGCAGTTGCGATGATAGGAGCTCACGGAGTATCTCCTGAAGTCGAGAGTGATCTGCGCAGCAGGTGTACCGTGATAGACTCCACCTGTCCGCGGGTCAAGGCGTTGCAGAAGAGTGCCCGAAGCGTTGGGATAGATCAGGAGTTGATACTGCTCTGCAAGAAAAACCATCCTGAAGCCCTGGGCGTATTGGGATATGTGAAAACTCCGAAAGTTTATCCTGTCCATTCGCTGTCTGATATCGATGCTCTGCCTGATATGAAGAGTCCCGTCCTGCTTACCCAGACAACGGTATCTTCTGAATTGTCTGCCGCAGTAAATGAGGCGGTCAGCAAAAGGTTCGCCAATTTAAAGATATCTTCCGGTATATGCAATTCAAGTATAGCCCGTCAGGAGGCGGTAAAACGTTTAGCCTCCGTATGCGACCGGGTTCTGGTTATAGGTTCTCAACACAGCTCCAACGCCGTTGAGTTGAAAAATATCGTGCAGTCCCATGGAGTAAGTGCTTATCTTATCGACTCCTCCAAGTCCATCTGTGACGATATGCTTGAGGGCGCATCTTGTGTCGGAGTTACGGCGGGGGCAAGTACTCCTGATGAGTTGATAGATGACGTCAGGACTTTTCTTGAAGAGTACGGATACTGCGGAGATTAGGATAATGAGCATTGATCTTGAAAAATTGGATCTTCCACAATACGTCAAAGGGTGCTCGCTCAAGGAGCTCGAGGAACTTGCTGATGTTTTGCGGCAGCGCATAATATCTGTCGTAGGAAAAAACGGCGGACACCTTGCTTCGAGTCTCGGCGCCGTTGAGTTGTGTATAGCCTTGCATCGGGTATTCGATCTGGAACGCGATCCGGTGTTTTTTGATGTCGGACACCAGGCTTATGCCCATAAGCTCCTGACGGGAAGAGCCGGAGCATTTGAGCGTCTGCGCCGTATCGACGGATGTTCAGGATTTCCCAACCGCGATGAATCAACTTATGATCCTGCTGCTGCCGGACATGCCGGAGCGGCAGTTTCCCTTGCCCTCGGCAGAGCGGCAGCCAAAGAGCACTCAAACGAGCCGGGAGTCGCTATCGCTGTGGTCGGAGACGGCAGTCTCAGCTGCGGAATAGCTTTTGAGGGATTGAATGCCTCAAAGGCGTGCGGAAAAAAATTGATAGTCATCCTCAATGACAACCAGATGGCGATATCTCCCAATGTCGGAGGGCTTTCCCGTTGTCTCAACCGCGTTATATCCGGCCGCCGCTACAACCGTTTCCGCAAAGCGGTCAAGGAGTGTTTAAGCCATTTTTCCGGATACCGCACCATCAAAAAGCTGATAAACCGTTTGGAAGATTTGATCAAGGGAGCACTTCTGCCTCCGGGAATACTCTTTCAGGAGCTGGGAATGCGTTATATTGGTCCCGTTGACGGTAATGATCTCGGACGTCTGCTGCCCATGATTGAGCGGGTGAGCCGCATAGATGGTCCCGTATTGCTTCATGTTACGACCCGCAAAGGCAAAGGATATGCTCCGGCGGAGTCTTGTCCGCAGGATTTTCACGGTGTCGGCAGATTCGATATAGCATCCGGAAAACTTCCGGCTCCGTCGGCAACGTCTTTTTCTGCGGAGTTCGGCAGATGTATGACATCTTTTGCGGAGAGCGACAGCAGTATTGAGGCAGTGAGCGCAGCTATGACTTCCGGAACCGGATTGACCGGGTTCGCCGAAAAGTTTCCGGAGCGTTTCCATGATGTTGGCATTGCCGAAGAACACGCGGTGATATTTTCTGCCGGACTTGCTTCCGGAGGTAAAAAAGCGGTCTGTGCTCTCTATTCGACGTTTTTACAGCGGGCGTTCGACTGTATCTATTGTGAAGTGGTGCTCAATAAATTTCCGGTTGTTTTCGCCATCGACCGGGCTGGAGCCGTCGAGGACGGAGCAACTCATCACGGAATATATGATCTCGGTTTTTTGAGACAGCTTCCCGGTTTTGCGATTTTTACTCCGGCATCTACTTGCGAGCTTGAGAGCATGATGAAAACAGCTTTTTCCCTCAACGCACCGTGTGCGATACGCTATCCGCGCGGAGCAGGTGCTCAATGCCAAGAGTTGAACGGAGTTGTTGTGCAATATGGAAAAAACCACTTGATACAGAGCTCTGACAGCGATATAGTGATATGGGCACTCGGTGCCGAGATAGATACCGCACTTGCTGTTGCTTCTATGCTCAAAGAGAGAGTAAATATCGTGCTGGTGCATTTCATAGCTCCGTTCGACACCGCTCTTGCGGAACAACTGCGCCACAAACGCCATTTTACCATAGAAAACCACTGCGTGCGCGGAGGCTTATACACTACTTTGTGCGAAACCCTCGCCGGAGCTGCTCATGGTGAAATAACTCCATTCGGCTGGAGTGCTGATGAAGTCATAGGACACGGAACCGTGCAGGAGCTGCGTCTGCGCCACGGACTTGATGCCGAGAGCATTGCTGACAAAATAAAAAAATGTTTATGACCCACCCCGGATTGTTTAAGTAATAATATTGAAGGAGAGAAGAAAAGGAAAAATATAAACAATGCAAACTGTGATAAATCTGTTATATGGAGCAGCCGGACTTGCCCTGCTCTATTACGGAGCCGAGTTTCTGGTCAAAGGCGGAGTGAAAATAGCTCAAAAGATGAAAATATCTCCGCTGGTCGTCGGTTTGACCCTTGTGGCATTTGCGACCAGTGCGCCGGAGCTTGTAGTAAGCGTCGATGCTTCGCTGAAGGGGCATGGAGATATCAGTATCGGCAACGTGGTAGGTTCCAATATCTGCAATATAGCTTTGATATTGGGAGTCTGCGCCATGATAACGCCGTTGACCGTCAATAAAAAGCTTTTCAAAGTTGACGTTCCGCTGATGATAGGTTCTGCTGCGGTTTTGAGCATTTTCTGCCTGATGTCACACGGAGTCAACCGTTGGCAGGGGCTGATACTCTTTGCCGGAATAATCACCTATACTGTCACCAGCATCCGTACTGCGCGAAAAGAGGAATCCGGAAATGCTGAAGCCGGAGAGGATTCTTCCGACGTGAACCAGCTTGTTGCTGTCCTGTTTGTGGCAGGAGGACTCGGTATGCTGGTCGGAGGAGCAAAACTCTTTGTCAACTCCGCAGTTTATCTTGCAAAGCTCTTTAAAGTCAGCGATGCCGTTATCGGATTGACTGTTGTCGCCGTCGGTACAAGTCTCCCTGAATTGGCTACTTCAGTCGTGGCGGCGATCAAAGGGGAAAAAGATATCGCTATCGGCAACGTGGTCGGGAGCAACATCTTCAACGTGCTTGCGATCTGCGGAATAGCTCCGCTGATTGCTCCGATATCCGCTCCCGGAATCAGCTGGGTCGATCTTGCGATGATGATGGGAGTGTCTGTTTTACTCTATCCTCTGATGAAAACAGGCTTCACCATTTCAAGAAAAGAGGGAGTTCTGCTTTTTGCGATTTATGTGGGATATACAGTATATCTCATAAAGTTTTGAGCAGATCATCTGCTTCACTCACGGAAAGCGGCAATGCTTCCGGGTGCTGATGTCTGAACCAAGTGCGCTGCCGCCTTGCATACTGCCGGGTGGCGGCGCAGATTTTTTCAAACAGGGCGTCCCGGTCAAACTCTCCATTCAAATAGGAGTTGATGATTTTGTATCCCAGTGCCTGATGGGCGGTCGGAGTTGACAGCAAGCCGTTGGCTATCGCCTTTTCAGCCTCTTCTATCCAACCGTTTTCGAGCATTATCTTTGCTCTTTTGGCTATCTTTTCCGCGAGGGTGTCCGGAGTTACTTCGAGCTTGATCGCTGTAAGTTCAGGATACCGCAGCTTCTTTTCGCTGTTCTGCTGAAGTTCAAGGATGGATTTACCTGTAATAAGCCTCACTTCAAGGGCGCGGATAAGCCTGCGCCGGCAGAGTTTGAATTTTTCCAGCGCATCAGGATCGAGTTCAGCCATCCTGCGCTGCAGGAGTTCCTCCTTTTCCGGAGCGTCGTATTGCTCATCGAGCTCTTTTCTCAAATCGCGGTCTCCCGGCATATCGTCGAGTCCGTAAAGCAGATTTTTAAGATAAAGTCCAGTTCCTCCAGCGACCACAGGAAGTTTTCCGCGGCTTTGGATATCTTTTATCGCCTCATCTGCCATTGCCTGAAAGGTGAAGACATCTGCCCTCTCATGTATATCCCAGATGCCGACCAGATGGTGCGGAACACGGGCACGCTCCTCAGCAGACGGCTGAGCGGTTCCGATTTCAAGCGAGCGGTAGAGCTGCATGGAGTCTGCAGACACTATCTCACCATTGAGCATCTTGGCCGCCTTGAGCGCAAGCGCGCTTTTTCCGGAGGCAGTGGGTCCCATTATCACGAGGATTTTATTCATTGCGTACTCCTTTTATTGCTCAAGCAGCTCTTTGAGTTCTTCTATCGAGAGTTTTGCTGATTCGTCCTGCGACGCCTCGATGACCTGATTGAAGAGTTCCCTTTTTCTGCCCTGAAGGGCGAGGATCTTCTCTTCGATGGAGTCGCGCACCACAAGTTTGTAGATGGTCACAGGCTTATCCTGACCGATACGGTGGGTTCGGTCGGCAGCTTGAAGTTCGGCTGCCGGATTCCACCAGGGATCGTATATGACTACGGTATCGGCTGAGGTGAGATTGAGTCCAGTTCCTCCGGCTTTCAAACTGAGCAGGAAGAGCTGTATATCTTTGCTGCGGTTGAAGTTATCGACTTTTTCCTGACGGTTGCGGGTTGTTCCGTCAAGATATTCAAAAGGAATGTTTTTCTCTTTCAGTACCGGAGTTATGCGTTTGAGCATGGAGGTAAACTGACTGAACAGCAGCATTTTATGTGATGAGTCAAAAATTTCATCCATAAGTTCATAGACCAGCTCTTCTTTGGCAGAAGGAGTTTTTTCTCCTCTTCCGTCCGCGAGCAGGGCGGGAGCGCAGCATATCTGGCGCAGTTTGAGCAGGGTGTTGAAGATGGCGGCATTGCCCTTCATGCGGTCTCCGGAACAGCTTTCTATCTCTTTTCTGCCCTCTGCAAGCACGGTTTCATAGAGGGCTCTCTGTTCATCAGAAAATTCGCAATATACGATCTTTTCGGTGCGTTCCGGAAGGTCTTGCGCGACCTCTTTTTTGGTGCGCCGCAGCACGAAAGGACTTAT
The DNA here is from genome assembly GCA_015061775.1 of Lentisphaerota bacterium. Lineage (GTDB taxonomy): Bacteria > Verrucomicrobiota > Lentisphaeria > Victivallales > Victivallaceae > UBA1784. The sequence goes on from SUVY01000031.1 coordinate 13,190, forward strand.
GCGGCAGGCAAGTTCGTGGCGCAGTTCAGGTGTTTCCGCCGCGCTTGAACCGTACCTTTTGCGGAAAGCCGCCGCGCTGCCCAACATTCCGGGCTGGAGGAAATCAAATATGCTCCAGAGGTCATCCGGAGAGTTTTCCAGCGGAGTACCGGAGAGCACGATTTTGTGTTTTGCCGATATATTTTTGCAGTTTTTCGCGTTGCCAGAACCGGGATTTTTGATGTGCTGAGCCTCATCGAGGATGAGATAAGAGAAATTCACCTGTTTGAGTTTCTCGCCAGCGATGCGGGCGGCGGTATAGGATATGACTCCGATATCGTATTTGTCCGGCTCTTTCCAGAGGATTTTTCTGTCGCTGCCTTCAGGAGCGATGACTCTCACTCCCGGCAGGAATTTCTCAGCTTCGCGTACCCAGTTGGTCAGCAGAGATGCCGGAGCGACGATAAGGGCAGGAGCTCCGTTTGAAAGCAGACGTCTGCCCAGCGTGGCAAGGAGCTGGACGGTTTTTCCCAATCCCATCTCATCGGCGAGAATGACATTGAAGTTGCGGTCCGTCATGCGGCAGAGATAATCGACTCCCTGCTGCTGATATTTTCTCAATGTTCCGCTGAAAGCGAAGTCACCGTTGACGGCGGTCTCCGGAACATCACAGCTCCCGTCCGGAAGCATGAAGCTGGCGATCGACGCCTCAGGAATATCCCTGGTCAGCTCAAAATAGCTCGCTGTATTGCAATGCGGAATGGAAAAAGTGTGTTTCTCTGTATCCACGTTATTGAGCAGCAGCGGGAAGGCTCTGAAAAGTGCTCCGAGCTGAGACGGTATCGCGAAAAGCCGGTCTCCGAACAAGATGTGTTCCTCTCTTCTGGAAGCTGCATCAGCAACGATATTCCAGTCGAGCCATGTGTCTCCTGAATAAAGCGTGTATCGTACTTTGTGCAGAGCGTCGGAAAATCCGAGATAGCTGCATTTCAGGTGAACCTGCTGTACTGATGATACTTTTGCAAGCTGCGGAGACAATGCCGGAGCAAATGCTCCATCGAGCAGGTCAGGCAGTACATGTTCGAGAAACACTCCGATTTTAGTTGTTCCTTTCAAGGTTGCGGATTTGCCGTCAAAGACGAAGCCGAACATGGCGAGCATCTGTTCAAAAGAACGCTCTTTTGCGTTGTCTCTGCGGTGAAAACGCAAACCTGCTCCAATGAGTTCTCCTGAACGGATGGGCAGGATGACCTCGTTTTCGCCCATTGGATAGATGTAGCGCGGAGTGATTTTTAAAGAGTCATTTCCGTCGAACTTACCGTCAAGCAATATTTGCAGAGCTGCGGTTTTGGGTTCGGGTTCTTTGAGGTTTATCACCGGAAACTGCAGTTTCCGTACCTTCTCTTCGCTGATACCGTCCTTTGAGCCCGATTGCATACCTGAGCGGAAAAAGTTCCTCAAAAATCCGACTTCGCAGGTCGCCGCGACAAAGAAGTACTCTCCGCCCGCTCCTATCCAGCAGCCGCTGCGGCCGGATATGACCTTTGCTCCGTTGACCGGGAGCAGCGCTCCGGATACCCTCAATCCGGGGTAGTAGCGGTCGGCGTTTTTCACTACGACGACTTCAGCCTTGTCTCCGCGGACTTTTATCTGATGTCCTCCCTTGAAAAAGCGGGAGTAGCCGGTGAGACAATGGAAAAACTCCGACGTCATATCCGCTTCGAGGGTGATCTTTGAACCGTCCGGCTCTCCGTACAGCGCGAGGAAGCGTATTATCTGCTGCTCCTGGAGATCGAAGTGGTCATAGTGGAAAGTCACACTCAAAACTTTATCGAAATAGAGCTGGCGCAAGTTGTTGAGGTTTCCGGGAACGCTGCGCTCTCTGGAAATGATTTTTACCGTAAGCGTGATATTTTCCCATTTGCTCGGAGCATGAGGAGCTTCGCTCTGAGCCTCGATAAGCAGCTGGGCTGAGGGCTTTTCCGGAGCCCGTTCTGCGAGACGGCTCCACGCCTCTTTCTTCAAAGCCGTGCAGTAGTTGGGCGTTTCATCGTACAGCGTATCGGACGGAGTTCCGAATCTGCCGGAGTACATGATGACGGCGCAGGCGTGGGAACAGAGCTTGCCGGAGTCGTTTCCGCAGGCACAGCGCGATACCGGAGTCGTTCCGGGAATGACGGTAGTAAAGAATTTGCCTGCCGGAGTGTTGAAATATCCCCGCAGGTTCATATCGCGGTCTCTCCATACTCCGGCGAGGGCAGATCCTTTGAGCAGGGCTTTTGCCGCCTTGACATTTTCTGCTCCCGCCCAGTTGGTCAAACGTTCTTCAAATGATATTTTTTTGTTTTCAGCCATAGCGTATTTTTCTGTTTTCAATGTAATGTAATCTATTAAGATAGCACCCCAACTACCTTTTTGCAACACAGGAGCTTTCAATTCAGTAAAAAAAGTCAAAATTATCGTTATGCCGCGGCGCGATTTACCGAAAGTTCATTGACATTATTGACGGGATATGATATATTATAGCGTTGATATGTGTGCTTTAATATAAAAGGGGAATAGTGAATATTATGGAAAAGCTTTATCTGGGTATAGATATCGGTTCTACTACCTTCAAGGCCGCATTGGTCAACAGCCGCGGCCGTATAAGAGAGACCCTCTACCGCAGGACCCGTCCGGTCGATTCAGGACGCGTCCGCTGCAGCGGAGTATGCAGCAAGTGCGGAGCATGTAATTTCGGACAGCTCCGCCAGACCGTCGATCAGTTTCTGACCGACTGCGGACTCAACGGTTTGGAGGATATCGCCTGCACTGTTGTTACAGGAAGCCAGATCGTCGAGGATACAAAAGAGTTTCTGCCCTATGATTTCCGGGTGAGCGAAGTCACCGCCCACGTCGCAGGAGCCCGCCATTTTTATCCCGACTGCAAAGCTATCCTCGATGTCGGAGGTCAGGACAGCAAGGCGATGGTGTTCCGCGATGATATGCAGATGTGGAACTACAAGATGAGCGGAATTTGTGCCGCCGGTACCGGTGCGTTCCTCGACAGCGTAGCCGCCAAACTCAATGTTCCCGTTGAAAAGATGGCAGACCGCGCAAATTACGATAACGACCTTGAATTTTCCAGTGTCTGTGCTGTGCTTTCAGCAACTTCCATCAACAAATTCAAAAACCGTTTTCCGCTGGGCGATATCGTCGGCGGAGCCTGCCGTGCTCAGGCGCGCACCATCATGTCCGGAGTCGGTGAGATATTCCTCGGTTACAAGGGCGATATCATATTCCAGGGCGGAGTAGCCTACAACCGTGCCGTTGCCCACTACCTTGAAGAGATCACCGGCAACAAGATCATCACTCCCTCTTACAACGGAGCCATGGGAGCCATCGGAGCAGCCTGTCTTGCGCTTGAGTTCTCCGGACTTCAGAACAAGCTCGATGACACTTGCGGACTTCCTATTCCCCATCCCCCGCTCAAGTCGATCAGTCTGCGGGCAGAATCCACAAGACGCGATTTTACCGGAACCAAAAAAGATTCCAAACTTGTGTGGAGAAACCTCTTCTTCCCGAGTGAACTGCTCAACGCATTCGGAGTCCGCGCTCTCACCCTCGAGACTTATGCTGCGCTCATGGCGCGCAATCAGCGCAAGGTGAGGAAGGCTTTTGACCGCGCCGCGTGCGTCGGATTTTCCAGCGAGACCTGCTCTTTTTTGCGGGTGCTTGAGGGTATCAAACTTCCGGTTCCCGACCTGGTAGTTTCCACGAGCCAGCCCTGCCAGCAGGGAGAGCGGGTATTCAGAGACCTTGCCCGCAACTACGGAATCGAGGATAAGTGTATATCACTCCAGACTCCTGCCGCGGGAGGCTATTGCGATTTCAACGTCGAACTTCTCGCTTCCGAGTTTGAGCGGGCGGTTTACACGATGGAAAAAGAGTTCAATACCAAGCTCTCGATGGATAAGCTGCGCGAAGCGTGTGAGCTCTCCAACGAGGCGCGCCGTTACGCTATGATGTGCAATGAGCTGCGCTATGAATCAGCTCCGCTCATCCGCGGAAGCGAAGCGATCTACTTCGCCAATGTCTTCAGCCAGCTCTGGGGACGGCGCGAGATGGTCGATATCCAGAAGGTCATGCTCAATGAATTCACCGCGATAAAAGAGAGTATCGGAGACAAAGTGAAACGTGAAGATACTCACCGTCTGGTGTGGCTGCATCTGCCTCCGTTCTACGACCGCTCCCTGCTGGATTATGTTGAGCTCACCTGCCGGGCTCCCATCGTCTTTGAGGAGGTCAACTTCGTCGGCTGGACTGAGCTCGATATCAACGATCCCTACCGTGCACTTGCGAGAAAACTTCTCTCGACCGGATACATGGATCCTGCTCTGCGCGTCCGCTCCATCGTCGAGGAGGGCAAAAAGATGGGCATGACCGGATGTATCCTCTACAACCACGGCTTCGGACGCTGTTCGATGTCTGACAGTTCTTTCGCCAAACATCTGCGCGAAGAACTCGCCGCGGTCGGAATTTCGCTGCTCACTCTCGATGGAGACTGCGTTGACAAGACCACCGATCCGTGCAGTACCGAAACCAAGATAAGTGCCTATATCGAGGCACTCAACGAGAAGAAATACGGCAATATTTTCGGCCGTCTGAAATAAAAGAACAGGAAAAAATTATGCTGTCCAGAGATTTTCTGCTTGAACTTGCAAAAGAGTACGGAACTCCGCTTTTCGTCTATGATGGAGACCTCTCAGTTGAGCGTTACCGCGATCTTTACAAGTTTATTCCCAACAAAAGACTGCAGGTGTTTTACGCGCTCAAAGCCAACTACAATCCGGGATTGGTCAGTATGCTGCGCGATGCCGGCAGCGGAATCGATGCTGTGAGTCCCGCTGAGGTCGAATTTGCTTTACGTCTCGGATTTCCGGTCGATCGCATCATCTATACCGCCAACAACATGACCGATGCCGAGTTTGACAGAGTAGCCAAAACCGGAGTTGTCATCAATATCGGTTCCCTTTCACGTCTTGCCAAAGTTGCCCGCGACTACAAAGGAATCTCCATCTGCCTGCGCTTCAATCCCGATGTCTGCGATGGAGACAGTATCCATACGATGACAGGAGGAGACCTTACCAAATTCGGAATCCTCCTCGATGACGTCGAAAAAGTCAAAGCTCTGGTAAAAGAGGGAGAGCTGCACGTCGTGGGTCTCCATGAGCATACCGGCAGCGGACTCCAGCACGCCGAGTCAGTTTACCGGGCTATGCAGAATCTGATGGCGATAGCGACTCCGGAAAACTTTCCTGAGCTCAAGTTCCTCGATTTCGGAGGCGGTTTCAAAGTTCCGTACCGTCCTGACGAAGAGCGTATCGACTATGTCGCCATGGGCAGAAAAATCAATGAGATATTTGAAGATTTCTGCAAAGGTTACGGCAGAGAGCTCGCCATGTATTTTGAGCCCGGAAAGTACCTCTCAGCCGAATGTGGACACTTCCTGGTCGAAGTCAATACCATCAAACACAACCGCACCAGAGTCATCGCCGGATGCAATGCGGGATTTCCGCAGCTTATCCGTCCTGTTCTCTACGATGCCTACCATATCATTGAGAACCTGAGCAATCCTGGCGGAGCGCCTGCGATTTACGATGTCTGCGGCAATATCTGTGAGACCGGAGACCGTTTCGCCGAGCAGAGAGAGCTTCCTGAGATAAGGGAGTACGATATCCTCGATATCCGCAACGCCGGAGCTTACTGCTACTCAATGGGAGGCGTTTACAATTTGCGCACCATGCCGGCTGAAGTGGTGATTTCCGGAAACAAAGTCGTCAGTCACAAGCCGCGCAAAAGTGATACTGAACTCATCGAAGAGATCATAGGAGCTTGCAGATAATATGTTTACTGCGGCACTTGATACGACTCCGGGCGCAGCTGGATTTGCTTTGCTTGAGGATGGAAAGAGTGTATTCAGCATCAATTTTCCCCTCAAGGGACGCGATGCCTCAAAATTGAGCAGCATGATAATCGAAAAGCTCTCCCAGTACAATGTCGGAGTCAAGGATATATCACGCTGGAGTGTCGGCTCAGGCCCCGGAAGTTTTACCGGACTGCGTCAGGCGGCGGCATTGGTTTCCGGCTGGTGCTTCGGCAGAAACGATGTGCAGACCCGCTGTGTTCCCGGAGCAATCGCCCTCGCAGCTCAGGCGCACCCGCAGGAGGGGGAGACCGTCTGCTGTATTTATGACGGCCGCAACAAAGAAATACTCTATTACAATGTTATTTGTCAGGATGGAAAACTTTGTGATACAGGTGTTTACGGAGTGCTCAACTCCGCTCAGGCTGCTGTGTTCTTCAGGGAAAACAAATTTGCCAAATATATCTGTTTCGCAAGCGAGCTTGAGGCTGTGAACAAAATAATCACTCCGGAGCTCGGACTTGAGCTTGCTGTTTGCGAAAACAGCGATGCTGCTGACCTTGACCGGGTGGAAAGCATAACTTTTGACAACGATTTGACCAGACTTGTGTATATTCGTCCGGCAGTTTACCTTCCGGAAAAACAGGAGATCATCTGATATGGTAGATGAAAATGTTTCCGCCCCCGCTTCTGCCGGCAAACGCAGTACAAAGAAAAAACTGTTGATTTGGGGAGGCGCATCTGTACTGCTGCTGGCGGTATTGGCTGTGTTGTTTGTCTGTGCTCTTTTTACCTCTCCGCGAGAGCGTAAGTTTGAGCCATCCATGGTTGATTTTCTCAATCAGACCGCAGTTTTGAGCAAGCTGCATAAACACTATAAGAACTCTCCTGATAAGCCCTGCGTCATCCAGTTGAGTGAAAACGAGGTCAACTCTCTGCTCCGCGTCTCCGCGTTCTGGCAGGAGCGTCTCGGAAAAAAAGAAAAAGTCAAACTGAAAGATCTCGCTCCCGTCTATAAAAACGGACTCTTTTATTGCGTCTATCCCTACGATACCGGAATGCGCTTTTTGAACGGCGGAGTTATCGAGCTGTATATAACTTTCTCTTTGAGCAAACAGCCTGGAAAAGTTCTGGTCGATATCAAGTCCTGCAAGGCTGGAGCGTTCAATATCCCCGCTTCCAAGATAAACGACAGGCTGCATAAATGCCTTGCGGCGCTGCATAATGACAAAAAATTCAAACTTCTGGACAAGACTGTTCCTGTCGTGAGCGTTGAAGCTGACGGCAGCTTGAAAATCGTCTGTGCTCCGGAAAATGCACTCCGCATCATACAGAACAAATAAAAGTTTTTTATACAGGAGAAGAATCACAATGGCAGACTTCAAGAACCGTCCGGGGTGGGACCGCTATTTTATGGACATCGCCCACGTCGCCGCCACCCGCAGCAACTGCTCGCGCCGTCAGGTCGCCGCAGTATTGGTACGTGACCGCAGAATCATCTCGACCGGATACAACGGAACTCCGCGCGGAGTCAAAAACTGCTGTGACGGAGGTTGTCCGAGATGCAACTCCAATACCCCCTCCGGAAGCAACCTGCACGAGTGTCTCTGCAGTCACGCCGAAGAGAATGCCATCGTTCAGGCCGCCTATCACGGAATCGCAGTCAAAGGAGCTACTCTCTACACCACATACAGCCCCTGTCTGCTCTGTGCCAAAATGATAATCAATGCCGGAATAGTCGAAGTCGTTTACCATGAGCACTACTCCATCGACGATGTCTCAATGCGTCTTCTGCACGAAGCAGGTGTCGCCGTCCGCAGCGTACAGGAGTAAAGTTATGTGCGACGTCAAGAGCCGACTCTTATCTCTCGAAGAGGCATCCAACTGGCGCCGTGAGCTTGCCGAACAGGGCAAAAAGCTCGTGGTCACCAACGGTTGTTTCGATATCATGCACCGCGGACACGCCTCCTACCTTGAGAGTGCGCGTAAACTCGGAGACGCCATGCTCATACTGCTCAACAGCGACGCTTCCGTGCGTGCGCTCAAAGGAGAGAGCCGTCCTGTGGTTTGCGAAGAAGACCGGGCATTCATGCTCAACAGCCTGCGCTGCGTTGACCGGGTGGTGATATTCAACAGTTCAAGGTGTGACAAAGAGCTCGCTGCACTTGCTCCGGATATCTACGTCAAGGCTGGAGACTACACCGTCGAGACCCTTGACGCCTCCGAGCGTGATGCGCTGCTGAAATCCGGAACCGAGATAAAGTTTATGCCCTTTGTTCCCGGATTGTCAACCAGCAGCATTATCGAAAAAATCAGAAAAGACTGAGCGTATAACTATGTTTGATGTATTTACCGATTGCACCGCATTGCAGATAGGAGTGCTTATCATAAGTGCGCTGCTGGTTGGAGTAAACAAGACCGCAGTTCCGGGGCTTGGCGTTATTCCTGTAATGATGCTTGCTTCTGCGTTTGAGCCGCGTCTCAGCGCAGGAATCCAGCTCGTAATGATTGCCATTTGCGACCTTATGGCGGTCATCTGGTACCGGCGCGGAGCGGATTGGAAGATCATTCTGTGTCTGCTTCCCTGGGCTGTCACCGGTGTCGCCGTCGGAGCTGTCCTGCTCAGGATGATTCCCGCTGACAACGACGTATTCATGCGCCGCCTGATTGGAGCGATTGTGCTTGCGCTTGCGGTGATGAATTTTGTCAAGTCTAAAATGTCTCCGGATAAGATACCGACCGGAATCGGTGCTTCGGCGTTTTTCGGCATTTTGCTTGGTACAACGACTCAGCTTGCCAATGCCGCAGGTCCGGTTTCGAGCATATATTTTCTTTCGATGAAGCTCGACAAGGCGCGTTATATGGTAACTGCCGCATGGTTTTTCCTGATCGTCAACTATATCAAGGTTCCGATATTCATCTGGGAAGGCAGGATAACTGCGGAATCCGCCGTGATGAACCTCTGGCTTATACCTGTAATGGCGGTTGGAGCAGTCATCGGAGTCCTGCTGTTCCGCAAGATACCCCAGAAGATTTTTGATGGAATAATCCAAGTCTTTGTCGTTGTCGCGGCAGTAAAAATGCTTTTCTTCTGAAGCGGGTGTTGAAAAGAGAGCCAGACAAACTATATTGAAAAACAGAAAAACATACTCCGGACAGAAGTTTGAACGATGTGTGCAATAACTGGAATAATAAAATTTGATAACTCCTGCGATCCGCATAAGACGGTGAAAGACATGACTGATGCGGTGATCCACCGCGGACCTGATGACAGCGGATTTTTCGTCGATGAGAACGTTGCATTTGGCCATCGCAGACTTTCGGTTATTGACATAGACGGCGGTAAACAGCCGATGTATAACGAGGAACGCGATGTGGTTGTCATCCTCAATGGAGAGATCTACAATTACCGTGAGCTGCGCGCAGACCTTGAAGCGACCGGACACGTTTTCAGCAGCGAAAGCGATACGGAAGTCATCGTCCACCTCTACGAAACAATGGGCAGACAGTTTGTCTCTCTGCTCAACGGAATGTTTTCCTTCGCCCTTTATGATATGCGCCGAAAGATCGTTCTGCTCGGCAGGGACCGCCTCGGACAGAAGCCGTTGTTTTATTTCCAGAACGGCGGAACTCTGGTTTTCGCAAGTGAGCTTGCTGCGCTCAAGCGTCATCCGGATATGCCGCGCGATCTGGATATCAATGCCATAAGCGATTATTTGTCGCTGCTGTATATTCCGGGCGCTGCAACAGTTTACCACAATGTGAGGAGACTTTCTCCGGGATGCACGCTCGAGTATCAGTTGAGCACAGGAAGCGTATCTGTTCTCTCATACTGGCAGATGATATACACCTTCAAGTGTTCCGAGTTGTCGATAGAGGAGGCCGCGTCCGAGTTGCGCCGCCGGGTTGAAAACGCCGTCGAGCGGCGTCTGGTGTCGGATGTTCCGCTCGGAGTGTTTCTTTCCGGAGGAGTTGACTCCTCGATCATAACCGCGCTTACCGCGCGCAAGCTCGGAGGTCTTCCCTGCAAGGCGTTCAGTATCGGATTTGCCGACCGCAAATACGATGAGCGCAATCAGGCGAGAGAGTTTGTATCCTATCTCAAAAACTGCAAATTGAATATCGAGCACTTTGAAAAGCAGGTGAACCCCTGCGACTTTGAGCTGCTGAGAACGCTGTGCAGTCATTTCGGAGAGCCGTATGCCGACGCGTCAGCTCTTCCGACGGCTCTGCTCAGCCGTTTTGCCCGCGAGAGGGTGACGGTGGCTCTCTCCGGAGACGGAGCTGATGAACTTTTCGGAGGCTACGAGCGTTACCATGCCATGCGGATATTTTCCCGTTTCTCTACCGCTCCCGCAGGATTGCGCCGGGCTGGATTCGGTATGCTGCAAAAGCTGCTTCCGGACGCAGGAGAGCGCACATTTTCGGGCAGGGCGCGCCGTTTTTTCAAACTTTTGAGCAGCAACACTCCTGAGCGGGCGTATTTCGACCTGCTCGACCGGGCTCCGCAGGAGTTGAAGAAGAAGCTCTTCCTGGCTAAAGCTCCCGGAATTTACCGTCACGACAGCAGCGAGGTGTTCCGCAGAGCGTTCAGGACGCTTTCAGGAAAGAATGAGCATGAGTTGTGTTCCGAGCTTGATATCGTGACCTATCTTCCCGGCGACATCCTTCCCAAAGTGGATATAACCTCGATGAGCTGTGCGCTTGAGGTGCGTTCTCCGTTTCTCGACCGCGAGGTGGCGGAGTTTGCGGCGCGGCTTCCGTGGGAGTACAAACAGTATAAACGCGAGCGCAAACGCATATTGAAAGAGGCGTTCAAGGATATCGTTCCTGCGGAGATGTTCGACCGTCCCAAGCGCGGGTTCGGAGTTCCCGTAGCAGCATGGCTGCGCGGTGCCTGGAAAGAGCAGGCTTATGAGACGCTGTTCAACGGCAGACTCGTTGCAGATTACGCCGATAAAAACGCGCTGCTCCAGATATGGAAACAGCACCAGAGCCGCAAACACGACTGGAGTTACCTTTTGTGGAGTCTGCTCATTCTTGAACTATTTTTAAGTTCTGAGTCATAAGGAGAGTTTTTTATGAGAGGAAACCGTCTCGCAATACTCGGCAGCGGTCCGGCAGGATATACCGCTGCGATCTACGCTGCGCGCTCCGGAGTGCAGACAACGGTGTTTTCCGGACGCACTCCCGGAGGTATGCTTACCTGGACTGATATCGTCGAAAACTACCCCGGGTTTGCCGACGGTATCGAAGGTATCGAGCTTATGATGTCTATGCAGGCTCAGGCTGAAAAGTTTGGCGCAGTAAGCGAATTTGATGCGGTGAGCAGTATCGAATTCGGAAACAACTCTTCTCCCCATAAAATCACCCTTTCCGGAGGCACAGAGCTTGAGTTTGACGCAGTTATCCTCGCTATGGGGTCGGAGCCGCGCAAGCTGGGTATTCCCTCCGAAGAGCGTCTGCGGGGAAGGGGAGTATCGAGCTGCGCCACTTGCGATGGAGCATTTTTCAAAGGTGTTCCCATCGTGGTCGCCGGCGGAGGCGACTCCGCTATGGAAGAGGCGAATTATCTCACCCGTTTCGCTTCTGAAGTCCATATCGTGCACCGCCGTGAGACGTTCCGGGCATCTGAGCATCTGGTGAACCGGGCGAAATCCAACAGTAAAATCAAAATCCATACCAACTTCACGGTCAAAGATATACTCGGAGATAGCCATGTCGAGGGCGTTCTTCTTGAAAGTGTTTCAGATCAAAGCACGATGACTATTCCCTGCCGCGGCTTTTTCTGCGCCTTCGGACACATTCCCAACACCGCTCTGGTCAGGGGAAAACTTGAGCTCGATGCCGAGGGCTATCTCAAAGTGGCTTATCCCGGAACCCATACCGCGATTCCCGGAGTGTTCGGCGCCGGAGACTGTACCGACCCCATATACCGTCAGGCGGTCACCGCCGCCGCCACCGGATGCAAAGCCGCGATGGATGCCATAAGATATCTGGAAAATGCCTGAAAAATTCATATTCAAAACGGATTCCCGCCGCCGTCATGCTGCGCTGCGCATAAACCGGGCAGGGGAGCTTGAGTTTCTTGCTCCGGCAGGATTTCCGTTATCCGTTGCTCAAAAGCTGGTGTCTGAAAGCGCAAGTGTTATTTCAAAGCTCAGGAAAAAGTTTGAAGCGGCAGTTTTACCTGCTGCCGCCTTGAGTGACGGAGCGCAGTTGTACTATATGGGCAGGCGTGTTCCGCTGAAGTTTTCGCGCCGCGGCTGTGCGGTGCTTGAGGATGGGATATACGTTCCTGAGGGGAGTTCCGAAGAGATAAAGCGCAAGCTCGCAATTCTTTACCGCCGCGAGGCTGAGCGTTATCTCGTTCCGCGTTTGTATGAGCTTGCGGAGCAGCACGCCATATCGGTCAAAGGAGTAACCGTCGGATCGGCATCGACCCGCTGGGGAAGCTGCCGCAGAGACGGCTCGATACGCCTGAGCTGGAGACTTATGCAATGCGCTCCTGAGCTTTCAGATTACGTTATACTCCACGAATTGGTGCACAGAGTTCACTTCGATCACTCTGAAACGTTCTGGAAAGAGTTGGAGCGGATTTGTCCCGGAGCGGAGTTGAAAAGGCACAAGTTGCGTGAATTTGCCCGCAAAAGCGGGCTTTTAGCGTAAAAAATGCGAAAAAGTTTCAAAAACGACTTGAAAAAACACCGAAAAGGTAGTATTTTATTATCATCTGCTAAGCGGAGAGATGGCTGAGTGGCCGAAAGCACAGGTTTGCTAAACCTGCGAGGGGCAACCCTCCGAGGGTTCGAATCCCTCTCTCTCCGCCATTTGATTGTTCCGGCATAGCTCAGCGGTAGAGTAGGTGGCTGTTAACCACTTGGTCCTTGGTTCGAATCCAAGTGCCGGAGCCATTTTTTGTATCCTCGTATTTCCCCCTTTTTCAACTTTTTTGAGCATAAAATCACCGATTTATACCATTCAGGGTGTTTTGTGCCCTGAAAACGATTTTTTCTTTTGTTTTTTCTTATTTTCCGACTGTTCAATGCAAAATGAGTACACTAAAGGTACACCTGCTTGTTTCTGCGGATGCGTACACCTGATGAGTACACCTGTGTACAGTACACCCGAATCATTGGAATGCAAGGACAAAAAAGAAAGAGCCGTACAATCGCACGGCTCAATAGATAAGATTATGCAGCAATCGCATTTGCGTTGATGCTGGCAATAACGTTGTATATACCGTCCCAAACCGAAAGGTCTGTGAAAACCTCTGAAATATCTCCGAAGTCTGAGAACGGGGCTTCCTGCAATACACTCAAATCTTTCATTATGCCGTTGTGAACGATGTATTCGATGATCTGATTGACAAAGTATATCTGCTGACTGTTCAGTGATGCATCATCGAGAAATGCCGCAAACGCTTGTTTAGCTGCATTCATATCAAGACCGGTGATGCTGCGAACAAACTCACCCAAGGGGATTGAGCCGAAGGCTTTTTCGTATTCCTCTTTTGAGCCGAGTTCATTCCACAAGACTTGTTCCAGAGCCTGAATATCACTGTTGGTCAGTGGAATATTGCTGCGAAGTTTGGCAATTACAGCATCATCCATGTGCTGACGGATATAAAACTCTGCTTTCGCTTTATAATTCTGCAACCCGTCTTCAATGATCCCCCCTGATTCATTTTCATTTTGAATCAGAATTTCATCATCGAGATTGGTATCAAAGCGCAAATGAACTTTGGGAATATACTTGATCAGGTCACGCAGTTGTTTGCGGATGTATTCAAAATCTGAAATACCTGCGGTACTGATGTAATCGGTATGGAGAATCTTGTCGATCAGATCTTTCTGGGCGATGATCTCCGGAATGTTTGCCACACCGGCAATGCCCTGAACTTTCTTCATCAGATCGGACTTGCGTTTGCCCCATGGTTTACCGGCAAGGCAGGCAAGCTCAATACCGTACAGCAATGCATCAAATCTGACCGCGGTAGCTTCGTCTCCGTCAGGCGTGATCAAGGGAACAAGCTCATCACGCATCATTAAGGTGTCTTCGTAGGTAAGCGTGGTGTAACTTTCTGGATCAGAATAGATTTCTACGTATTTCAAATGCTGTCGCACGGAAAAATTATCACGATTAAGCTCCTGAACCTTTTTTACCATTTCGTTGACAAGTGACTGCCGGAATGCAATCAGTTGGTCTGTCTGGTATGCTAAATCCTGCAACTTATACGCCATCTGAGCTTTCAGATGAAAGATTGCTCCCTGCAGCGGAACAGTAAGCGGAACATCATTCCCCCCCTTCATGCGGAAGAATTCAAAGTTGCCGCAGAAATCAAAGATATAGAAGCGTTCTTTGTCGTTCCCATCGAGAAGCCCCGGACACAGGCGGGTTCCTCTACCGATCATCTGCCAGAATTTAGCCTTGCTCAGCACCTTCTTAAAAAATACCAAATTCAGGACTTCCGGGACATCAATGCCGGTGTCGAGCATATCGACAGAGATCGCTATCTGTGGCAGCTGCTTCGGATCAGAAAATTCATCAATCGCACTCTGAACGTAGTTGGTCTGGTGGTCAATCACCATTGCATAGCCGGGCAGATGCGGATATTCTTCATCAAATACTTTTTTGATTTTTTCGGCGTGTTCATGGCTCTTGGCAAAAATCACAGTTTTACCGATGTTCTGCCCGTAATCAATCTTGATGCCTTTGGACATCAAGGTATTAAGCACTTTCCGAATGGTGTCACGGTTAAAAATCCACTCATTGAGAGCAGAAGCATTGATCGACGCAGGCATATTGCCGTCTTCATCGGTGAACGTTGCCTCGTACTCTTTTTTATCTTCTTCAGAAAGCTCATCATACACAATCCCCCCGGAGAGAAACTTAAGTTCAGTTTCAATGGAAAGAAAGTCTACCAGATATCCATCCTTGACCGCCTGTGCCAGATCATACCCGTAGGTGGGAACACCGTTTTCAAGTTCAAAGATTTCATAAGTGTTTTTGTCAATTTCATCTTTTGGGGTGGCGGTCAAGCCAACCAGCGGGGCATCAAAATAAGTGAAAATATCCTGATACTTATTGTAGATGGATCGGTGTGCTTCATCACAAATCACCAGATCAAAGTGCCCGGGCGAGAAGAGTTTTCCTTCCTCGTCCGTGACTGAATCAATGCAGTTAATCATCGTCTGGTAAGTGGAGAATACGCATGCTGCGTTGCAATGCTCTCGGCTTTCGCACAGGTTGGTCAGATCAAGGTTGGGCAACAGATTTGTGAAACTGCGTTTCGCCTGGGTTACCAGAGAATTGCGATCTGCAAGAAATAGAATATGCCTTACCCATCCGTGCTGCAACAGAACGTCGCACAATTCAATCACGGTGCGGGTCTTGCCGGAACCGGTTGCCATAACCAACAGAGCTTTTCTGCGATTACGGACATCAAAGTCATTGCAGACAGATTTTATGGCTTCTTCCTGATAATACCGCCCGGCAATATTGCGATTGATATGGATGTGCTTCAAGCTGGTTCTGAAAGACTGCAAATTGAACAGTTTTTCCAAATCTCGCTTGGAGTAGATGAAAGAGATCTGACGTTCAGGATACCGGTTATCTATGATGCGAGTTTCAAATCCATTGGTCAGAAACACCACCGGACGGCGTCCGTATTTCTGCTCAAGCAAGTCAGCATAGAGTTTTGCCTGCTGCCGACCGACGGAAACATCCACACAAGTCTTTTTGGCTTCGATGACCGCCAACGGTCTGCCGTCATCACCGTAAAGAACATAATCAGCGAATCCGACACCGGATGCATTGGGCATTCCTGCCAGTTCCACTTCATTTTGCCAGTTACGGTTTTCGATCCAGCCGACATCCTGCAGCATGGTATCAATATAAATCTTGCGGGTTTTGAACTCCGAAATATCCATTGGCTGCGGGATGTAAGATGGCTGCTTTTCGGTACGCAATGCAGTGAGTTCGCTTTTCAGGACAGCGTTTTCATCCATCAGTTTTTTCAAATCGACATCAGGAACGGGCGGAGGATCCTGGATTGGCTGTTGTACGGTTTCAACGTACAGTTTCCGGTTAAATTTATCATTGTCACTGTACTGGCGGCTATAACAGAACATTACAAATTGCAGGAAGCGCCAGAGGTTGTACAAACACAGCTCTGCCTGTTCTTTGCTGATATTCCTGCTTTCGTGAACAGCACGATTACCCAGTTTCCGGATGAAATCCATTTGAGTCAGGAGTTGATTATTGTCAACCAGATCCCGGAAATCACTGTTTTTGAGCAGGGTGTCAAGCGTTGCCTGATAAGGCATAGAGAGCGATTCGTCAACGGAGTATATCCATTTTATGGCGATTTCCATCGCTTGACGGCAGCGGATGACCGAAGAAATTACATCTACGGGCAGGAGTCTATCTGCCGCGATTGCAGCATCAGCAAAGATATTGAACTCCGGCTCACGCTTGAGGAAGTCAAAATTTGTAACTTTATCAGCCATCTGTGTACTCCTTTGCGTAATTTACACCCGAAATTGTGAAAATTCAACCATTTTATGTATTTTATTGCAGATAACTTTTGATTTGTCGAGCTGTTGTTTGATGGCAACAAAGTCTTTTTGCAATTGAAGCGGAGGCAAGAATACCGATATATTTTGCAGTTCTTGAGCATTGATATTTGCTTGACCAATAGCTGTTTT
>SUVY01000101.1 GCA_015061775.1 Lentisphaerota bacterium
GAGAGTGCCTGAGCAGCCAGAAAAGGCTGCTCAGGGGCGGCTACTATGCCGCCCGGAGCCGAACGCAGGGAAGAGGCGGATAAAGCCGGGAGCAGAAATTCGCAGAAAAAAGAGCAGAAGTCTCAATGTCCCATCCCCCAAAAAAAGCGTCGGACACATGATTTTATTCAAAATCATGTGTCCAGAGGTGCAGGGGACTCTCCCCTGCCGGGAGATTTTTAAGAGGCAAGCAGCCTCTTAAACTCCCTCACCATACGATGCTGAAACAATAAGGTTTTGCAACAGCCCCTTTTTCTTGCCTGAAATATGGTTTCTTCAGCGTTTGACGCGGGCATTGCCTCCCCAGATGCTCCAAACCTGCTCTTCGTCTGCGGGCTGAGCATAGTCGGTAAGATGGGTGGTGGCAAGAGCTCCGGTGGCCCAGCCGAACTGGATCCATTTTTCGGGCTCCCAGCCGCGCAGGATGGCATAGAGGAAACCTCCGACAAATCCGTCTCCGCCGCCGATGCGGTCGAGAACGCCGATCTCGCGGGGCTCGACGACCTGCCACTCGCCGTTGACGTTGGAAATCGCTCCCCAGAGATGCTGGTTGGCGGAAATCACCTGACGCAGGGTGGTAGCAAACGCATAGGCGTTGGGATAAGCCGCGCGGACGCGCTCGACCATCTCTTTGAAGTTATCGATCTTGCCTGCGATTCCTTTTCCGCCCGCCTCGGGACCTTTGATCTTGAGGCAGAGCTGGAAGTCCTCCTCGTTTCCGATCAGGATATCAGAGAGACTGGCGATCTCGGCGAAGATTGCTGAAAGCTCCTCCTCGCGTCCGACCCAGAAGCTCGCGCGGTAATTGAGGTCGAAAGAGATACGGCTGCCGTACTTCTTGGCGGCGCGGGCAATCTCAAGACAGAAACGGCTGGTCTCCGGGCTCAGAGCGGCAATCAGTCCGGAAAGATGGACGATCTGGACTCCCTCTTTTCCGAAAATCTTATCAAGGTCAAAATATTTGACATCGAGCAGTCTTCCGACTTCGCCTGCGCGGTCGTTCTGCACGCGGGGTCCGCGGCTGCCGTATCCGCTGTCGGCGAGGTTGAACTGGTGACGGTATCCCCAGGGACCGCCCTGCTCTATCTCAGGTCCCTCGTAAGCCATGTGGCGGCCGGCGAGGTTGTCTTTGATCATGCGGGCGACCGGACTGTCTTTGACGAACGCGGTCAGGACTTTGACGGGAAGCCCGAGAAATGCAGGAACGCTGGCGACGTTGGTCTCCGCGCTGGTGACCTGCATCATAAAGTTGGTGCTGCAATGGAACGGCTGACCGTCCGCCGGAGTGAGTCGAACTCCCATGCTGGTCGGAACCAAAAGCGAATAAGCCGCATCCTGTTTCAGTGTAAGTGACATTTTTTTGCTCCTTTTTCGTATAAATCAAAGTGGTTTCTTTATAGAAAATAGCACTATGGCTGATATTTTCAAGTGTCTGTCGGTTCAAATACGGAACTTTTTACTGTAAAACCCGACTGTTGAGTATCAAATACTCCATTCTCCGTCAGAGAAGACCTTTATCACCCTGCCGTCGTATGTGGTTCCGGTGATTTCAAGATCATCTGAACCAATCATGAAATCGACGTGGATCACGCTGTCATTGACTCCGAGTTTTTCGAGCTCCTCTTTGGAGTACTTTCCGTAATCCTCGACGCAGTTGTCAAATCCCCTGCCGAGGGCAACGTGACAGCTGGCATTTTCATCGAAAAGTGTGTTGTAATAAAGTATTCCCTGATTGTTTATCGGGGAGTTTTTGCCTATGAGGGCGCACTCTCCGAGGAAGCCTGCGTTTTCATCGATGGTTATCATCTTTTCGAGCGCAGTCTGTCCTTTTTCCGCCTTCACTTCGACAGCCTTGCCGTTCTCAAAGCGGATGGAGAAATTCTCGATGAGAGTTCCCTGCCACGAGAGCGGCTTGGTGGATACCAGAACTCCTTCGGCTTCTCCTTTGCGCGGAGTGGTAAAGACCTCCTCAGAAGGTATATTGGGATTGAACACCCTGCCGTTGAGATCAGTCTCGGCGGCTCCGCAGAAGATACCCTCCTTCATCAAACCTACGGTAAAATCGGTTCCGTTCGAGGATTTGTAGTGAAGGGTTTTGAATTTGAGAGCGTTGAGCTTTGCGCAGCGGGCGTGAACAGTTTTGTTGTGCTCATCCCAGTTGGCAATGGGATCGCCGTTGGCGCGGCTGGCTTCAAGGATGGCTTCCCAGAGTTTTTCCACGGCATCTTCCGGAGTGCACTCTGGAAACACTTTGACCGCCCACTCAACTCCCGGAACAGCGGCTATACACCACTGATGACGGTTCTCGATGATATTGCGGAACGGTTTTATTTCCTTGACTTTTTTGGCAAAAGCACGGCTGTATTTCTCCTGATCTATGCCGTCCATGCCGTCCGGGTCGTCGCTGTCGAGCCAGATACGGGCGGGAAACTTTTCGCTTATCCACTGCCAGCGGGCACGATCCCACGGAGAAAGCTCCGAGAGCAGCTCTTCGTCCTGATGGAGATACGCAAGTTTATCGAGCACCATGTCGGTGTAATTTACCACGACCTGACTTGCTCCGGAACGGTAACACTCTTCTGCAACCATGCGGGTAAACTCAAACTGCTCAGGAGCGGCAATGATGACTACCGCCTGCCCCGGAGAGGGATTGGCTCCGCTTTTTACGATGAGTTCCGCGTACTTTTTAAGCCGTATTTTATCCATGGATCGATAAGAGATCAGTCAAAGAGTTTTTTGGTGCTTTTGCCGACATCCTTGCCCCAGTCGCCGAGCTTCTCTCCGAATTCAGCAGTTTTATCGGCAGCTTTCTCGAATTCAGATTTGTTCTGATGCTGATAGATGAGAAATCCGACAAATCCCGCAATCAGGACGGCGACAGTTATGGAGACCGCGATGATGACCTTCTTTTTACAGTTGCATTTGCAAGCCATGATTTACCTCTTGTTTTTAACGTTGAAAGTTTGAAAGACAGGAAAATATAACCCTCACTTTATCAAAAGTCAAATGCCGCAGACGATTATTGCCGGAGTACCCCCGAAAAAAGCTGAAAAAAATCAGTACAGTCGAAAAATACACAGTTCAAACTGCAAGCAGCAACACTCAAAGAACACTATTCGCCTGTCGGGCGTTCCGGATACTGTATGCAGGTACGCTTCCGATCTTTGCAATGTGCGTTTTTATACAGCATTTTCAGTATTTTGTGCTTGACGTTGCCAACTTGCGGCTTTATATTATAGGGAAACAGTTTATTTTAACTTCATATTAACTCTTTTTTCAGGAGAAATTAAAATGAGTATCAAAGTTGCACTCTTCGGTGCCGGAGGCTATGCCAAATCTTATGTCAACGGTTTCCTCGAACTGGCAGAGAAAAAGGAAGTTGAATTTGTTGCTTGCGTCGTCCGCACTCCTTCAAAAGTAGCCGACAGCGTCGCGAGACTCGAGGCTGCCGGAGTCAAGATCTACCCCAGCGCCGACGCTCTCTATGCCGACTGGCAGGATAAACTTGATCTCGTCTGCTTCCCCACCGGAATCAGCTCCCATGAATCACTCACCTGCGACGCCCTCAAACGCGGAATCAACGTGCTCTGTGAGAAACCTGTCGCGGGTTCCGTCAAAGCTGTCCGCAATATGATCGCCGCGGAAAAAGAGTCCGGAAAATTCGTCATGATCGGTTATCAGCACATGGCTTCTCCGGATATCCTTGCTGTCAAAAAACTCATTGCTTCCGGTGAACTCGGCAAAGTAAAGAAGATCGTCGTCGCCGGAATCTGGCCCCGTGCTGATGTCTATTATGCCCGCAACAACTGGGCTGGAGTCAAGTACAGCGATGGAGAGCCGGTTTTCGACTCCCCCATCAACAACGCCTTCGCGCACTATCTCAACCTGTCACTCTTCTTCGCAGAAATGCCCTTCGAGAAGAATGCCACTCCGGTAGAGATGTCTGCCGAGATGTACCGCGCACGCGAAAACATCGAGACCTTCGATACCGTTGCCCTCAAGCTCAAGACTTCCAGCGACGTTGAGATCATCAATATGTTCACCCACGCCTGGAACGTCTCCCGCGGTCCCTTCGTCCGCATCGAGCTCGAAAACGGAAAAATCAACTGGGGCAACTGCGGTTCCTGGGCTGCCTATAAAAACGGAGTCAAGATTGCCGGAAACAAAACTTCCGACAGCCGTATGCCGATGTTCGAGACCTCCGTCGCCTGCGTGAAGGATCCCAGCACCTTCCATTGCACCCTGCAGCTCGCCGGAGTTCAGACCTTCTGCATCGAAGAGATGCACAAGAACTTTGAGATCAATCATGTTGACCGCAAGTTCATCACCGTCGAGGAAGAGGGCGGACAGGTCATCCTCTCTGATGTCGAGAGAGTCTGGATGGAGTGCTATGAGCACGGAGTAATGCCCTCCGATACCGGAGTTGAGTGGGCGAAGAAATCCGCCACCGTCGCTCTTCCGGAAAAGGGATTCTGATATCCGGTAAAATCCGTACAGAAAACAAATGCATCGTATGGAGAGGGAGTTTAAGAGGCTGCTCGCCTCTTAAAAATCTCCCGGCAGGGGAGAGTCCCCTGCACCTCTGGACACATGATTTTGCTAAAATCATGTGTCCGACGCTTTTTTGGGGGATGGCAAATAGAGACTTCTGCTCTTTTTTCTGTGAATTACTGCTCCCGGCTTCATCCGCCTCTTCCCTGCGTTCGGCTCCGGGCGGCATAGTAGCCGCCCCTGAGCAGCCTTTTCTGGCTGCTCAGGCACTCTCTCCGTGCGATGCGCAAGGAATTATGCATTCCT
>SUVY01000032.1 GCA_015061775.1 Lentisphaerota bacterium
CTGCCCTGCACCGATTTTTCTATCGGTTCAGGGCGACTTAATGCGATGTGTATAGACGACTGGGTATATTTTTTGCGCTCATCGCGCAAACTCACGCGGTTGTTTGCGGCGGTGTTTGGCGTTTGGGGTATGTTGCACGCTGTTGTTCGCGGCGTAATGCACGGCTAAGTTGTGGCGCAGACAATGGCGGGCGGAATACTTTTCCACATACAATATCTCCGTTCTTCTCCGTTCGGGAGCCTTCCGTTTTCTCAAGCCGGACTGCGTGGCTTGGCTACTTTCAAACAATAGATAAAGGCTGTTGCTCACCTTTCCAAGGTTTTGCAACAGCCCCTTTTGCTTTATTGAATCGGTTTTACTTCTCTTCTGCTGTGATGATGTCGTAGGTCGAAGCTGAGCGACGGTAAATTCCGGGAGGCATTGCTGTAAATTGTCTGAATATGCGGTAAAAAACCTCTATGTTTTCAAATCCGCAAGACTCAGATACCTCTTTGATCGGCAGTGCTGTCTCTTCGAGCATGTACCTCGCTTTGGCGATCCTCCGCTCAAGCAGATAGTTGTGCGGTGTTGACTTTAAATAACGTTTGAACTCCCGGAAAAGCTGATTGCGGCTGATTCCGGATACTGCACTCAATTTTTCAACACAAAGGTTGCCGGATATATTATCCTCAATATATTGCAGAAGCTTCGCAAATTTACTGTTTTCAGGAACATTGACCAGTTCGGGCACAAATGAACTGTGTGCCTTCTGCGGAGCACTTGCGTGCGCAGACAGTACAGCATGACTGTACTCACACAGTTTGGGATCATAGGGATCCTGATCGTACCAGCTGCGGGAAAAACTTATGAAGTCATCAAGACTCTGGCTGCTTCCTCTCCATTGCGACACACGGGGAAACAATCGCTCCCGTGAAGTGACAGCAAAATGCCACGCAACACACTTATAAGGTGACGTCGGAGTAGTATCCCAGATGGTCTTTTCACCCTCGATGTGCCAGAAAATAGTTCCGCGGGAAAATTTTCTGATCCGCTCCTCATGGAGAAAAAACACCTCTCCGTCAGTAAGCAGCTCAACGATCACTCTGCCCGGATTTATGGTGAGCGGAATGATCGGAAGTCCGGCATTGGCTGCGTTAAAAAAAACACAATGCAACAGCCGTTCTGCTGTAAAAGATCTTTCCATGGTACAAATTATTAAATTTTAGTACTTTTTATCAATTGAAATATAACTTGCGTGTGCTATCTTAATAGCAAAGCCAGGTATTTGAGATAAGATAATGCCTGAATCAGACGATGTCAATCTCCCGGAGAGATTTTCAAACAAAAAAAATAACATGAAAGGCAAAAAAATGGCACGTGATCTTGGAGTCCAGCTTTACAGTCTGCGCGAATACTCAAAAGAGGATTTTCCGTCAGTATTGAAGTTTGTTGCAGAGACTGGTTACAAAGCGGTCGAACCCGCTGGATTTTTCGGACATGACCCCAAAGAGGTCAAAAAAATGGTCGAAGACCTGGGACTCAAAATGGAAACCAGCCATACTCCGTGGGCATGCCGCGGACCGGTGAGCGAAGTCATCGACATGGCAGGAGAGCTGGGACTGGATAAAGTTGTCTGCGGTTTCGGTCCTGATGATTTCAAAGATATGGACAGCATCAAAAAGACTGCCGATATTGTCAACGAGACTATTCCGGAGCTGAAAAAAGCCGGTCTCATGCTCTTCCAGCACAATCACAGCTGGGAGTTCGAGCGTCTCGACGGCAGACTCAAATATGATATCTATGCAGAGATGGTTCCTGAGGTGAAGTTCCAGCTCGATGCGTTCTGGTCAAGCAACTTCGGAGCAAATGACCCGGCTGAGATGGTCAAACGTTATGCCGACAGGATCGTCTCGCTGCACATCAAAGACGGAAGCTTTGAGCAGGATCAGGCAAAGTGGAGAATCGTTGACGGATATCCGGATCGTGACCTCAAACTCCGTCCGTTGGGAACCGGACAGATGGATATTCCGGCAATCATTGAGGCGACTCCGGCATGCGTCAATACTCTGATCGTGGAGCTGGACTATTGCGTCATTGAGATGAAAGAGGCTCTGCGTCAGAGCTACGCATATATGACTTCAAACGGTCTTGCAGCAGGAAACAAATAAGGGAAAAACAATCATGAAAAGAACTAAATGCGGCATTGTCGGCTGCGGAATGATAAGCGATACCTATTTCAAAGCTGCAAAACGCTTCCGCAATATTGAAATCATCGCTTGCTGGGACAAAATTCCGTCACGTGCTGAAGCGAAGGC
Source organism: Lentisphaerota bacterium (assembly GCA_015061775.1). Taxonomy (GTDB): domain Bacteria; phylum Verrucomicrobiota; class Lentisphaeria; order Victivallales; family Victivallaceae; genus UBA1784. The sequence goes on from SUVY01000032.1 coordinate 2,295, forward strand.
TCAGGAGTACGGTGCAAAGGCAGTTTCACTTGAAGAGATGCTCGCCATGCCGGAAATAGAGATCGTGCTCAACCTCACGCCTCCGCTTGCCCACTCAGAAATTGACATCGCTATTCTGAAAGCGGGAAAACACGTCTACTCCGAAAAACCGTTCGGAGTCGATGCGGAAGATGCCAAAAAAGTTGTCGATCTTGCAAAAGAAAAGGGGTTGCGTGTAGGATGTGCTCCTGACACCTTTCTGGGAGGCGGCTTGCAGACTGCCCGCAAAATGATCGACGACAACTGGATCGGAAAACCGCTTTCGGGAACAGCTATTGTCCAGGGAAGAGGTCCGGAAAAATGGGGTCAGGCTCCATTCTTCTATGACTATGGAGCTGGACCGATGCTCGATTTGGGTCCCTACTACATCACCGCGCTGGTCAACCTGTTGGGTCCGGCAAAGAGCGTGACTGCGGTAACTGGAAAAGGCTACGAGAGCCGGAGTTTCGGAGCGGAGGTCGCGGAACAGTACCGTGACAAATACAAACCCTACGACAGCTATCCTGTGACAGTTTCGACTCATCTGGCAGGAGTTGTTGAGTTCGAATGCGGGGCGTTGATAACGGTTATTTCCAGCTTTGATGTATGGAAACACTCACATGTTCCGATCGAGATCTACGGAACGGAGGGAACGCTTCAGGTTCCTGATCCCAATACATTTGGAGGTCCGGTAAAGCTCTTCAAACCGGGCTATACTGAGTGGAAGGATGTACCGCTTGCCTACGGCTATACAGATAACAGCCGCAGTATCGGAGCGGCAGATATGGCGAAAGCGATCGACAATAACCGTCCGCACAGGGCGAATGGTGAGTTGGCGAATCATGTGCTTGAGATCATGCTGGCGTTTGATGAATCGAGCAAGCGTGGAGCGAAGGTTGAGTTGAAGACGCGTTGCGAGCGTCCTGCGCCGTTGCCGCTGGGACTTGAGGACGGCGAAATCGACGACTGAAGTACATAAAGTTTTTTGAAAAGGGGCTTGGGGAAAGAACTTTTTTACAAAAAAGTTTTTCCCCAATACCGAGCTTGCAAAGCAAGCGAGACTAAAAAAAAGCACCGTTTTGCGCAGCAAAACGGCTCACAGCAGCACGTCCGAGCGAGCCGAAGGCAGCGAGGCTGAAAAAGCACCGTTTTGCGCAGCAAAACAGCTCACAGCAGCACGTCCGAGCGAGCCGAAGGCAGCGAGGCTGAAAAACAAAAAAGAACAGCAAGTTCATCTGTAACCAGAAAACTTGCTGCTCTTTTTTTATGCCGTCAAATACAATCTGAAAAATCAGAACTTCAACTCTTTGGCGCGCGGGAATCCAGCCGGACTGTGCGGAGGAGTAACGGAATCAAATCCGAGAAGCTGCTGCTCAAGCTTGACCGAGCCGCGTGAACTTGGTTCATACCCGAGACACCAGAGCTTGATATCCTCTTTCTTTATTCCGCTGCCGAACATAAGGACATAATAGGTCTTTCCGCCCGGAGGAACCGGGATCGAATAGTAATCGTCTTTCCAACCGTGCTCAATCGGATTATGGTTCTCTCCATATCCGGGAACGCCCTGGGGGATTTGGGTGATTGCAGGTGCAAAAGTCGATCCGGAGGTACGGATTCCGCCGTAACGCGAACCTGTAACGCGCAGCTTGCTGCCGGCAGGGACAGCCAGACGAAGCTCCAAGGGATCCATGCGGTATGGAGTAGTCAAACTGAAAAGAAGATTTCCGTTTTCCTCATCGAAGGAGACATTCTCAAAAGAGATATCCGGAACACAATGCAGGTCGTCAACGATCGGAGACGCCTCCTCAGTTACCCTGAGACTTCCCGGGAAATAGCAATTTCCGTTTTCAACATAGAACGGGACGTCAAAGGGCAGCTTATCCGCGGTGAGCTCAAAAACCTTGATCTCCTCAGGCAGCAGAAGGATGCGGCGCGGAGTCTGCTCAAACACCGGATAGAACTGAACGGCGTTGCCCCACTCCTCAGGCAGCTCGAAGTACTGCGGCATGGGAGCGGGGTTGCGGAGCATGACCCAGTTGTTCTGTTTGAAACCGTAAACCTCTCCGAGACCGGGGTTGCCTCCGACCATGAAGCCGTCTTTAACGATGCACTTCGCTTTGTAAGCTCTGGTGAACGCCATAACCTGCTTCATGGCGTCGATCCTGTAAGGAGTGAGGCTCTCAGGTTGGACAGTCCAGGTAAAGTAGGTGGAACCGCGCATGACACAATGAATGAGGTTATCCATCCATGTCCGGTCATCGTCGAGAAAAACATTGCGTATCGAATTTGGAAACTCATGGTTGTCCAGGGAGTTGAACGGAACAAGGTTCCTGTCGCGGACAAACATATTGTAGTACATGAAATCGCGGTGAGTAGCCGCAGCAGCACGCTGATGCAATGTGGGAACACTGCTGTATTCGCTGTCTCCTGAATGAACGACAAAGACCTGCTGTCCGAGCAAAAGAGCCCACGGAGAGGGCCAGAAAAGTCCGACGCGCGCCAGAATATCCGGATTGGCTTCGCGTATCGACTTCATTATCCGCATGGTCGCGTTGACGTGTCCCTCGCGGACATGGTCGCGGGAAGGATATTTTTCAGCAAACTTTTCGTTGGTGGCACACTCGTTGTCCCAGTCGATCTTGAAATGGCTGACCTTTTTGGCGAGCTCGGAAAAACGTTGTCTCACAGCCTCTTCATACTTCTCATCGAGCATGACTGCGTAACCTTCTCCGCAATAACCGCTCGATCTGCCCTTGCCGACTTCGTATCCACAGCTTTTGAGGTACTCGGGATCAGTTCCCATGGGACCGTTGTGGGAAATCCACAAACTGAGTTTGTCAAAATCATTGAGATCAAGCCCCTCTTTGGGCTGAAAAATGCTTTTGCGGTTCTGCCATCCGGCATCAAAAGTATAGGCATCCGGTTCGAGACCGAAGTTTTCAAAGGCTTTGATAAATTTTTTCATCGCCCTGCCGGTAACTTCGTACTCATAGTTGCCTACATAAGGATCAGACCAGAAGGAGCAGAAGGCAAAGTACGGATCAAGCGGAAGCGGAATACGGATAGAATCAATATACTCTTTGAATGCCTCAAATGGAGTATCTGACCGTCCGTAAACAGCTTCAACAGTCTCAAGCTTTCCATCCTTCCAGACCGGATGGTGACGCAGGGAATAGGTTTTGACAGAGCCGTTTTCTTCAACGACCTGGTTGAATCCTGCCGGATGTGCAAGTCCGGTAAAGAAATCTTTGCCGATAAGCGGATATCCGCACTCGGGAGTGACTCCTGAACCCTCCTCTTCTCCGACGGTCGGATCGTCTTTCTGCCCTGACGGAATATAGCCGTAAAATCTGAGCGTCTCATCATTGACCGTCTGCCGGTCGATCTCGATGTAGTCGGGAGTCGGAAGATCAACTTTTGAAGTGACGGCAACTTTTTTGAAATAGAAATTTCCGCGCTTTTCCCACGAAGTTTTTATAACAAGTTCATCGCACTCATAATCTGCGCTGTCCGGAATGTAGAGTTTGCCTTTTATCGAGAGAGCAACTCCCGGAAAAGCAAAATTTCTGCCTTCGATATCCATTGGGGTATTTCCTTGAAATCAATGTTTTTACAGAGCGTTTTTACGCAAGTTCCGGCAATCGGCGAAATACTGATCGACGCTGACAAGTTCGTACTCTCTGGCAATGTCGAGAGCTGTCACATCGTCGCTGTAACTGTAAAGTACCGCAAATGCCGACGGAGAGTCTTCGTCGATAAAGACCTGATCCTTGTATTTGCGGCGGATATCAGGAAACTTCTCCGCGTTGCCGCTTCCATGCATAACAAATCTGTCTATATTGATGCGGGCCTGGGCGATGCGTTTGTAGTAGGTAGATACGTTGATCGTCCTGCCAAGCGGATCGAGGATCTCGCTGCAGCCGTCTTTGAGCGCACACGCCATGAATGCGCGGGTGCGGACTGCCCAGTTGTTCTTGATGACGCCTCCGTTGTAGTAGCTTGAAAAACAGAGGATATCCGGAGCCATCCTGACGTAATCATCTCTCAACTCATCGAAATTCAAGTCGAAGCAGAGGATTCCGCCGAGTTTTCCAGCCGGAGTATCGACCACAGTACCGCCATCGCCGGGAATCGTTCCTTTGGCAATAGCTTGAGGAGTCGGAAACATCTTGTGGTACAGTCCGAGCACCTCGCCCTCATGTCCGTAATAGACTATCGACTGGCGGGGGTTTCCGTCAAGTATCAACCGGCAGGCTCCGGCGACGACACACTTGTTGCGTTTGGCAAAATCACGGAATGCGGTGAGACGGGGACCGGGATTGTCGAGTTCCTCGCCGGTTCCGGCTTTCTGACTCATCATCATGGTTTCACAGGTCACGACAAGATCGACTCCGGTACCATCAAGATTTACGAGTGCTTCGTTGAGCTGACGGAGTTCCTCTCCATCGGGTTCTTCTCCACGCTCCAACACCATGCCGTTGATTGCGGCGATATTAAGTATTTTTGCCATAATACAGGCTCCTTATAGTTATCAGTTTTACCGTAATGTATAGAATATATGCCTGCTCCGGAATATTTCAAATAGCAATTTGATTTATTTTTTATCAATTTGCACAAAATACTTTTGAAAACAAAATAACAGGAGCTTTTTTGCCGCTTAAACGTGCGTTTTCTTACATCACAGCCATCTGATAAGCGGGCGGTATTTGGCATAAAGAGCCTGATTTTTCTCAAGCCCTCCGATGACGTTGATCGAGTTGATGATGGGAGGTTCGATGCCGTCTTCGACCAGCAGCTCACACGCTTTGAGAACAAGACTGTTGCAGATGAAGGCGTTTCCGAAAGTCGAATAGCTGCCGACTTTGCTGGCGACTCCATCCATCTGTATAAGGGCGTCGCCGTATTCCATGTAGGTATAGATCACGGTATCGACCAGCTCGTGCAGATTTTTTCCGGAGGGATGGCGCCCGGCAAAGTCACGCGGAAGTTTTTCCGCATAGTCTGTCGAAGTTACAGCTATGACATTTACCTTGCGCTCCTGACATTGCAGCGCGGTCTCAATAGTGATGGGATTTATTCCGTAACCGTTGACCAGCAGGAGAAGATCACCCTCTTTTATACCGTAGAAATCGAGGATGTATGGTGCAAGTCCGGCGCAGCGTTCACCAAGCGGAACATGGGGAATACGCACGCTGTCGGCAAAAACAGGACTTACACAGGCAAGACCTCCGGCGCGGTGAAACATCTCCTCAGCCATCATATTGGAGTGACCTCCGCTGCCGAACACGTAGAGAACTTTGCCTGTCTTGATGTGATCTGCGATCATCCGGGCGGCTTTGTCGATAACATCTCCCTGCTCGTTGTAAATTTTTTCCAGCTTGGCTTCGATCTCATCGAGATACTCGCGGATATAGTTGCGTTTTGCCATGTTTTCTGCTTCCTTTATCTGGTTGAATTTTAAGGCAATGACTGCAATATAACTCATTTCTGAAAATTATACAAGTACATGAAGCAATTTTTCGTCTTCTATTTGCAACAAGTTTGACATAATGCTATATTAACACAAAACCTATTTATCAGAAAGCATACTAAATATGAATACTATCAAGTTTGGAAAATTGGAAATACTTGCCGATTACGGCAGGATTTTGAAACTCGAAGCAGCTCCGGGTCTCAACGTATTCTGGAACAACCCGGCTGACAATAAAACAACCAGTTACGGCTGGTTCAACCCCGGCGGCGACCGGATATGGATATCTCCGGAAGCAGAAACATTCATGCCTGACGGAACTCTATCCAGCTACACAGTACAAAAGGGAATAGATCCCGGTGTCTGCACTGTGTCTATGGCGGATGACAAAACTCTTGTTATGACCAGTTTGCTTGATGTCTGTTTTTTCAAACTCGGCAAGTCTGTAAAACTCCAACTCAAACGCACCATCACCGAAATAGAGTCCGACGCTCCGGCTGGAGTGTCTTTCGCCGGATATCGTCAGGAGCTTGAACTTACCGCGATTGAAGGTCTCGAAAACGGAATGCGCCCCGCAATATGGTCGGTGCTTCAGCTGCCTCCCGGTGGAAAAATCTTCTTTCCCGACTGCGACGTCGTGCGTCTCTCTGGAGCCTACCCGGGCAAACAGTTCGAAGGGGGAAAACCTGTGTTGTACGCTCCAGCCAAAGATGCGTCATTCAAAATCGGAATCACTCCGGAAAACTGCCGCGGAGTCATGGCTTATATCAATGAATCAACTCCGACAGCCTATCTCGTGGCAAGGAACTTTGAGACAACTCCGGACGGCAGATACGCAGATCACCCCTTACATGCCCCGGAAATCTTCACCAATCAGCAGTTCTACTGCAACTACGGCGACCTCGGCGGCTTCGGAGAGATGGAGTATCACTCCCAATATCTGACCTGCGAAAATCCCGTTATCCGCACAGCCGACACGGTGAGAGCTTACGCCGGAACTTCCGAAGAAATGAACGGAATACTGAATAAGCTTTTTTAAGTCACCAGCCGCTTGAAGCTACGCAGTTATCCGCCAGATGGCTTGCGTCATTCCAGAGGATAAGCTGCCAGGATGCGCCTCCGTCGATGCTTCTGAAACAGGATATTGAAGTGTTGTCGGTACGCGCTTTTGCCGGATATTTTTCCATATTCATCACGTTGAGCAGAACCATTCTGAGAAATCCGCCGTGGGTGACACAGCAGATGTCTCCGGACGGATGGCGTGCTGCAAGCTCTTTGAGAAAATTCGCTGCGCGGTCACGGAACTGCCTGACGCTCTCTCCTCCATGCGGAGCGAAATCAGACGAATTGGAGCGGAACATACGGTACTCTTCTGGACGCGTTTCGGCTATCTCGGCAATCAACTTGCCCTGCCATGCTCCAAGATGCCACTCCCGCAGTTCAGGAGTGTAATTTATCTCCCGCTCTCCGGCGATAGCCCGGGCAGTAACAGCGGCTCTGCTCAAATCGCTCGAATAAATCGCATCAAACGGTTTGTTTCTGAGACGGGCTCCGACCAACTCTGCTTGTGCGACTCCGCGCTCATTCAGCGGAACGTCGCTCTGCCCTTGGATCATATCTATAACATTCGCCTCAGTTTCGCCGTGGCGCACCATATAAACAGTAAGTACCTGTGCCATATCATTACTCCTAAAGACTTTCTTTTCATATAAGATAGCTCAGGAGCGGTGTTAAATCAAGATTTTTGAGCGGGATATATCAGTTTTTCCACCGGATAGCCGCGGGTCTTCAGGAAAGATATGATCTCCGCGATATTATCCGGAGTGCCGGGCTCGCGGGAAAGTATCCATAAATAATCCATCGATCCGCCTGTAACCACCACAGTATCTCCGTCCTCAGACATCATTATCACACGGTACGGTGAATAAAACGGAGGGAAAAACGACACCTCAAGTTCTCCAGTTCCCTCTTTTCCGGAAACTGTCCTTGCTTTTCCTTCGATACTTTTTGTTCTGCCATTCTTTATTCCAGAATTGACCACCTTTATCTTGCCATCCCTTCGCATTGAATAGTCGGCGGTAACGTGGCTCATTCCTTTCTCAAACCGGTTGGGAAGACGCGCATATTCATACCATCTGCCCATGTATTTTTCCGCGTCAAAACCGCTGACCGCCGGAATATGCGATGAACCGTTAAATAAACAGCCGCTCAAAACAACCGCCGCAAACACCGCCGCCGCGACATACAAAACTCTATTATACATATCGTTCCCTTTTACTGTTGCTGCTCCCCTAAAATCCATTTTAAATCTTTTGTCCGGAAAAATCAACCCCGCTTGAAAAATTTCCCCGATGTGCTATATTTTTTCAGCACACTTTAAACAGGAGTTTTTTAATCATGACAGATATAAAAATGACCAGAGTGGATTTTCACGTCCATTGCAACAGCGCAAATAAAGAAGAGCTTGACTTCCTTGCAGAAAACTGCCGCAAGCTCGGAACTTACGCCTGCCTCTCAGGAGGTCTGCGCTACGGAGCTCACGACTATATTCCCAACGACGAAGTAATCGCGATTTGCAAACGTTATCCCGAGTGTTTTATTCCTTTGGCAAAACTCGACCTTTGGGAGACTGCTGACCCCAACGAGGTTTACCGCTATGCCGAAATGGGAGTGATGGGATTCAAGTGCATTTATCCCTATTATGAATATGACCACGATATCTATATGCCGATGTATGAGGCGGCGGCAAAATGCGGAAAGCCCATTTTGTTCCATACCGGAAATTTCCGTCCCAGCCCCGCCGATGAGATATACCGCCGTCCGATGCTGAAGAATATGCACCCGATAAATCTTGATCGCATCGCCCGTTCATTCCAGAATTTGAATATCGTCATGGCGCACCTCGGAACCCGTATATATCAGGACGAAGCAAGCCAGCTGATAAAAATGCACGCAAATTTATACTCCGACCTCGGCGGCTGCGGTCAATGGCAGCGTATCAGACCCAAAGAGCTCGTGGAAATGCTTGCCCCCGGAATCCAGGCTGTCGATCCAGAAATGAAAAACTTCAGAAAACTCGTTCTGGGTTCAGATGCTTACGTTACTGTTCCAAACGTAATGAATCGCGGAGCCGAATATTACGAAAGACTGCTTCGCGAATCAGGATGCCCGCAAGCCGTAATCGAAGACGTCATGGGCAAAACCGTCGCCTCCTGGCTCGGAATAAAGCTTGATTTTTAACATCCCAGAACCTCCTGCATCTCTGTCACACAATAAGCGGTTGCTACTGCAAAAATCTCAAAGGAATGCTCCTGGACAAACGTCAGAAGCAGCAGGCTTAAAGCAACGCCTGTTTCCATCGGGGGATGCAGTACAGCGCGCCACATACGCCATACGCCCGTTTCCATCGGGGGATGCAGTACGAGGAAAGGTCACGTTTTGCGACGAGTACACAAGGGAGTGTACTTTTGTACACGACCGAAGGGACGGAGTCGGCAAGGCGTGAGATTGCCTGTAATGCGCCACCGCCGGCTCTCTTTCTTCCATACAGTAAGTATAAAAGTATAAAAGCACAAAAAAACTGCCGCTAACCTTTGGGGTTGCGGCAGTTTTTTGTGTTTGGGTAAGGCTGGATTACTCAGCTTTGGGCTCAACCAGCATCAGAACACACATCTCGGCAGCGTCTCCGCGACGCGCTCCGGTTTTGATGATGCGGGTGTAGCCGCCGTTACGCTCAGCGTAAGCGGGAGCGATTTCGTCAAAAAGCTTTTTGACGGCATCTTTGTTGCGAAGACGCGCAACTGCCAGACGGAGGTGATGCAGATCACCTTTCTTGCCCAGCGTGATCATCTTCTCGGCAAAGCGGCGGACCTCTTTCGCCTTGACGACGGTGGTCTCAACACGGCCGTTGAAGAACAGGCTGCTCGCCATGTTCGCCAGCAACGCACGACGGTGCGCTCCGGAACGACCGATTTTAAAAGTAGCTACTCTGTGACGCATAATTACTTAGTCTCCTCGGACATGGCTCTGACTCGCGCGGACTCCTTCTCGAGAGCGTTGCGAAGACGCTCATTGAGGTTCATTCCGAGAGTCAAACCGTATTTTTCGATTTTCTCTTTGATTTCATCCAGCGATTTCTTACCGAAGTTGCGGTACTTGAGCATCTTCTGCTCGGTCTTGGTGACCAGCTCGCTGATAAGTTTAATATTCGCTCCATTCAGGCAGTTCATTGCGCGGACGGAGAGATCAAGGGTGTCAACATCGCGGGAGAGCAGCTTGAAGAGCTTGTTCTCTTCCTCAGTGAAGACGATATCATTCTCGATCACCTGAGTATCGAGGAAGGGCTGCAGGTGTTCACGGAGAATTCGGGCAGACTCTTCGAGAGCGGCACGGGGAGTGATACGTCCGTCGGTCCAAATCTCGATCTCAAGGCTGTCCATCTCGGTCTCTTCTCCAACGCGGGCGGCACCGACCTGATAGTTGACGCGGGTCACCGGGCTGAACAGGCAGTCCACCGGAATGGTTCCGATAGGACGCGCAACCGGGCTGTTCTCGGCAGGAAGATATCCCTTGCCGGAGATGACTTCGATCTCGGCGCGGAAAGGTTTATCCTGGTCAAGAGTACAGATGACCTGCTCGGGATTGAGCACGGTCACAGAACTGTCGCAGACGATGTCTCCGGCAGTAACCGCTCCGGCTTTATCCTTGCGGATCTCAAGAGTACGGGGGCCGGCACCCTGCATGGACAGCTTGACACACTTGAGATTGAGAACGATCTCAGTGATATCCTCGATCACGTTGTCGAGAGTGTCAAACTCATGCTTGGCACCATCAATGCGAACGGAAGCGATCGCAGCTCCCTCAAGAGAGGAAAGCAAAACACGGCGCAGTGAATTGCCCAGCGTATGACCGAATCCGGCCTGGAACGGCTGAGCAATGAACCTCGCGTAAGTGTCGGTTTTAGTCGCTTCGTCAATGACGATCGACTTGGGCATCGGAAAACCGATTGCTGAATTCATAAGTACTTCCTCCAAAAAATTTCTGTGCCTCACTCGGCACTTTATTACCAAACAAAATTACCGTTCACCGCTGCGGAACATATCAGTTCGACTGCTCCGCAGCAGAGTTCTGAAAAACATCAGACACGGCGGCGTTTGGGAGGACGGCATCCGTTGTGCGGAACAGGAGTGATATCTTTGATCACAGTAACTTCCATTCCGGCAGCGGCGATACCGCGGACTGCTGACTCACGACCGGCACCCGGTCCTTTGATCCTCACTTCGACCTCTTTCATGCCGAGGAGCATTGCCTTTTTGGCAGCCTCGCCGGCGATCACCTGAGCCGCATAAGCGGTGCTCTTACGGGATCCCTTGAAGCCGTTCTTTCCGCCGGTTGACCAGCAGATCACGTTTCCGTGAAGATCGGTGATTGTAACTTTAGTATTGTTGAAAGTAGCAAGGACGTGTGCGATACCGCTGGGAATATAACGTCCGCTCTTGCTGCGCTGTTTTACTGCAGGAGCTGCTGCCTCAACCGGAGCATCCGTCGCCTCGACGGTGTTTATGATTTCATCAGCCATGATTGACTTCTCTTTCTGTTATATTGCGCTTGATTATCTACGCTGCTGTCGCTCTGACATCAACCCTTCGCCGCAAGACGACGCTGAGTTTTGTCACGGATAGCTCCGATCGTAATCTTCTTACCCTTGCGGGTACGGGCATTGGTCTTGGTGCGCTGTCCGCGAACCGGCAGATTGCGGCGGTGACGGATTCCGCGATAGCAGTTGACCTGCTGCAGACGACGGATGTCCGCCGAGATCGCGCGGCGCAGATCTCCCTCGACGAGCATGTCGTCCTGGAGGATCTTGGTGATGCGGGAGATCTGATCCTGAGTCAGATCATTCGCTTTGAGGTCGCGGTCGATCTCAGCCTTCTCGATGATCTCGAGAGCTTTGGCAGGACCGACACCATAGATGTAGCGCAAAGCGTACTCAACACGCTTGTTGCCCGGGATATCAACGCCAATGATTCGTGGCATTTTCTTCTACCCTTTTCTTTGTTAGTATGTTAAAAAATTCAAGTTACAACCAAAAAGACTCAGCCCTGACGCTGCTTGTGACGTGCGTCACGGGAGCAGATGACACGGATCGTTCCATTGCGTTTGATAATCTGGCAGAATTCACATCTGCGCTTGACCGACGCTCTGACCTTCATTTCATACCTCTTTTTTTATCTCTGAGCTTTCAAGTAAACACAAAACCGACACCATAGTTCACCCTTCCCGGAAAGAATGACTTACCCAGTCTCTTCATCCCCGGTTGGAAACATGGCATCTTTACCCAAACTAAGCTTATTTTTGCGGCGCGGTCATCTTGCGTGCGGTGGAAGTGCGATACACAAAAAGCCACATGTCCACAAAAATTGTTCTATAAAATATCACTGCTATCTGTTTTTTTCAAGCCGTTTTGAAATTTTTTTCACTTTTTTTCGATCCGCAAAGCCTGAAAAACAGTTTCCGGCGCGCTTTGGCTCACGCTTTGCACAGCTGATACTCATCGGTAAAAAACAGCGGAGTCCTCTTCAATATCTGATAAACCAGGTCGCCGGCTGCACGTGCATCCAGGATATGCACCTTAGCGTTGCCGAACATTCCCTCGCGCAGAGCGTTGTTTTCCCGGAACGGCGATGCCATCAGATGATACCACTTTGAGTGTCCTCCGAGATGGCGGCGCATCGGACGCTTTATGCGGGCTGCGTTTTCATCGATTATCACAAGCTCCTGGCGAGAATCTGTCAGCATCCCCGGAACCGGAAGCCACTCCTCGACGCCGTGGATAAAAGTATTGCAGTTTATACCGGTTCCGACAAAGAGGATGACTGCACTGCGGTCGTAAAGTTTTCCCCACGGAGAGTTGCGGTGCGCCGGACTATCAAAATTCCCGTGCCCAGAAACAAAATCTGCGGCATCTTTTCCCAATGCGCTGAGAGAGTGGGTCGGACAGTGTGAACGCTTCACTCCCGGACGCCTGCGGAAGAGTTCTGGAAGTATTCCTGTACAGCAAGGCGTTTCGCTTACAGAAAACTCCGGATGTTCGGCGTTGACATAAGAGAACGAAAGCGTAGGAAACACAACCAGTCCGGGTTCAAAATACTCGCAGATGGCATCAAGAACCGTATCAGCGCCTCCTGAGACCTCTCCTATCGCCCTCATCGACGAATGGATCAGAACCGTCTGCTCGGGAAGCAGCCCCATTGATTTCAAGTCACATTTCAAAGTCTCTCTGGTAAACATAATACCGTCTCCGCGCGGCTCAAGGCATCCGCCCTCACCGCTGATTTCAAAAACAGCAAAAATAGAACCCTCATATATAGTATAGCACACAGCACTTGTGTTTGCAAACCGTTTCATAAGAACAACAAGGAAAATGCCGGAACAGAACACTGAAAAAAAACAACCTTTTGGGATTTTACAGCTTGTAAAAAATTGTTTAAACTATACATTAATAGGAAATCAAAACAAATGGAGTGTTTTTATGGCTTCCGGAAAAAACAAAATCGACATGAGCCACGGTCCGCTGTTCAGCAAGATCGTTGTATTTACGATTCCTCTTATGCTCACAAATTTGATGCAGCTGCTTTTCCATGCAACCGATCTCATCGTTGTCGGAAGATTTGCTCCGGGAACTGCCCTCGCCGCTGTCGGAGCGACCTCGGGATTCACCGTACTCGTACTCAACATATTTTTCGGTCTCGGAACCGGAATCAACGTGCTTGTCGCCCGCTACACCGGAGCAAAAGATCCCTTGAAGGTCTCACAGAACGTCCATACTGCAGCCGCCATCGCATTTTACTGGGGTATCGCAATGGCGATCATCGGAATAATCGTGACCAAGCCGATGTTGAGGATCATGGCTACTCCGGAAGAGATCCTGGACAAAGCCGCCCTCTATATGTGGATATACTGTGCCGGAATGCCCTTCCTCGTCTTCTACAACTTCGGCAGCGCGATCCTGAGAGCCGTCGGAGACACAAAACGCCCCATGATCTTCATACTCATCGCCGGAGTCGTCAACGTTCTGCTCAATCTGTTTTTCGTACTGGTATTCAAGTGGGATGTTGCCGGAGTTGCCCTTGCAACCAAAATATCCAATGCTGTTGCGGCTTTCCTCATCTACCGGGTGCTGATTTCCTCCCCTGACGCCATACATCTTGCAATAAAAAAGGTGCGTATCCATAAAGATGCTCTGGTTGAAATGCTGAAGCTCGGACTTCCCTCCGCCGTACAGGGAGCATGCTACTCCATATCAAACATCGCCATCCAGTCCTCGATCAACTCTCTCGGCTGGCAGACCATCGCCGGAAACACAGCCGCAACCAGCCTCGAAGGCATCGTCTATGTCGCAAGCGGAGCTTTTTACTACACCACAATAAGCTTCACAGGTCAAAACCACGGAGCCAAAAAATTTGACCGCATCATAAAAAGCATCTTCTACTGTCTGCTCTGCTCAGGACTTACCACGCTCGTCATGGGGTTACTATTCCTCAGATTCGGAGAAGAGCTGCTCGGAATATACAACTCAGAACCAGAAATCATTGAATTGGGACTTATCCGTCTTAAAATCATGCTGACGACCTACTTCCTCTGCGGCCTCATGGATGTTGTAAGCGGCTCACTCCGCGGACTTGGTCACTCGGTGAAACCCATGATCGTCACCCTGCTCGGAGTCTGTGCCTTCCGCGTTTTCTGGGTCATGTGCATATTTCCGTTCGACCGGACGATCAACAACCTTGTTATATCCTACCCGGTTTCATGGATACTTACGGCAACGGTCAATGGAATCGTCCTGTTCTTTGTCTGTAAAAAACTGCGGAAGACCCTGAAAGAAAATAAAAGAGAACCAAGAGTTTAAATGAGCGTTTCGAAAAAAGATATTGCTGAGGCGTTCCGCGCAGCCGGATGCGTTCCGGGAGATACCGTGATGATCCACTCTTCGATGAAGAGCATCGGACACGTTGACGGAAACGGAACTGCTGTTTTCGACGGCGTCCTCGATGCCGCAAGCCCCGGAGGAACCGTCGCAACTCCATCACTCTGGTACAACGGAAAACCCGCAGAGCGCAGGAAAGAGGATTTTGACGTCAACAGCTCTCCGGCATACGTGGGATATCTTCCGGAAGCCATGCGTCTTGACCCGAGATCGTACCGAAGCAACCACTTCAGCCACGCGGTCTGCGCCATCGGAGCGCGCGCAAAAGAGTTGACTCAAGACCACGGAAACGGCAAACTATTCCCCTGCCCGTGGGATGACAGAGCGTTTGCAGAAGTCTCTCCGTGGAGCAAATTCTACCAGTGGGACGCACTTTACTGCTTTATCGGAGTTGATATGGACACCTGCACCATAAAACACTATATCGAGTCGCGTATAGTCGATGAATTGCTGCAAACTTTGCCGCCAGAGCGGTACAATGATTTCCGTATGCAGCTTGAGCACGACTGCGGCGGAGGGCTCAGGATGTCCTATAACGGAGTAAAAATGCGCGAGCGTCTTGAGGAGCTCGGACTTATCAGAAAAGTCTCCCTCGGAAATACCACGCTTATGGCACTCCGCACCAGAGCTCTCGTCGATATCTCGATGGATATTTTAAGAAGAGAACTCAAAGACTGGTGTCTGACCGCGTTTTACGATTGGAGCTGTCAAGTCAGAGAAGCAGCTCAGAAAAACTGAAAAAACCTCACTCGCCGAGCAGAGTGACGATAAACATCAGCATCGGTTTGGGGACTTCGTCGTATTTGTCGATGACTGCAAAAGGCGTTCCGGAGGTGCTGTATCCACGGTAGATGCGGAGCGTTGAATCGTAATACTCAAGGGTATAGGCGGCGTTTCCGTGCGTGGAGTAGCCGCGGTAGATCTGCGGTGTACGTCCGAGCTCCATCACGTATGCGGCGGTTCCGCTCGTGGAGTAGCCACGGTACACCTTCACCAGGTTTCCGCTGTACTCAAAGGTGTATATTGAGTTTCCTGATCTTGAATAGCCGCGGTAGATACGCGGAGTGTTTCCTGCCTCGTAGGTGAACGCCGCGCTTCCGCTCGTAGAGTAGCCGCGGTAGAGCTGCATATTGCGCGCGTCATAATTGTATGCCGCGTTTCCGCTCGTGGAGTAGCCCCGGTAGATTTCCGCTCCGCAGAGCTGGAGTCCGAGAAGAACGGCAAGGGCAAATAAAATTCTTTTCATAAACTTACCTCCGGATTTTTCTGTTTGGAAAATAGGGTTCCTGAATAATATAGTTTAGGCTCAATGCGATTGCAAGCTGTTTTTATACTCTTTTTTCATTCAACAGGTTGTATTTTCTCTTTCATACGATATATTATGCAAATCCTTACATTACTATGGAGACTTTCATGGATATTCAAATATTCTCAGCTCAGGCATTGGGCATTGTCGCAATGATATTGACAATTCTTTCCATGCAGTTCAGAAGCAATGTCAAACTCTTTATCTGTCAGGAAATAAGCGGAGCACTCTTCGCACTCAGCTTTTTGATGATGGGCGCATGGGGCGGCATGATCATGAACATTTACAGCCTCATCCGTCCGGAGTTGCTCCGGCATGAACACATCGCAAAGTCAAAGTGGACCCTCTTCGGTCTCCAAACATTGCTTGTCATCTGCGCGGTACTTCTTTTGTTCGTTTTCAAAGAGGCGTGGTATCTCGTTCTCATCATAACCACAGCCCAGATGTCAGGCACGTATTTTATGTGGACTCAGAACGGAAAAATAATCCGTATCGGGCAGGCAAGTGTAGTCTCTCCACTCTGGATGACCTACAACTTAATTATTCCAGTTCCCAGCATCGGAGGAGTCCTCACCGAGTCGATCAACATCGCCTCCGTCATCATTTCTCTCTACCGTTACCGCAAAACCGGTTTCACCCAACGCTGACGGCGACCGCGCTTGATATGGGAAAATGATGCGGGGGAAGGGCGAAACTTCTTTTCCGGTGAAAAGAAGTTTCGCCCTTCCCCCGCGCCCCCTTCCCACTTCAAGAAAAGCGATATTCTTTGGTGAATTGTTTGCGAATTGGTGTTGAAAAAGAAAATGCGCCGTGCTATTGTATATTTACGGAATATGAGGTATGTTTTTGTACACACCCGCCGGTTTGATTATTTCACAACGTTTTGAACAACAATAACTGTCAAATATGGACAACGATATCTGGAAGACTCTTTATGAACGAGCTGACTCCGTGCGTTGCGGGCGCAAGCTCTCTGAGCTTATGGAAGTCGGCAGCGTCGGAGCTGCCATCCTGACCGACAAAGGCAATATCTACACCGGAATTTGTATCGATACCGCCTGCGGAATGGGCATGTGCGCCGAACGCAACGCCATTGCCAATATGCTGACCAACGGCGAAAACAAAATCCTCAAAGTTGCCGCCGTTATGCCGGATGGAAGCTCGGGAACTCCGTGCGGAGTCTGCCGCGAATTTATGATGCAGCTCGGCAAAGAGAGCAAAGATATCGAGATTCTGCTTTCCCTCGAACCGTTAAAAACCGTCAAACTCGGAGAGCAGATCCCTGACTGGTGGGGCAGCAAAATATGACCGCCAACACCGGACTCTTTACCGGCAAGTTTGAAAAACACTCCCGAAACGGCACAGTGACCGAACCTCAGGAAACACAAATTTACCTCGGAAATTTTTAGTTCAGACCTTTTTTTCTGTGCATTGCTCTGGAAAAAAACTTGCATTTCAAATGAATGGTGCTATATTATTTTCCATTGTAACACAGGGGTGCTGTTGTCGCGGTGACAACGGCTGAGATCAAACCCTTTGAACCTGAAACGGGTAATGCCGGCGTAGGAAATGAGAAAATGAACAACTTTTCTGTTACACTTTTTATCGGGTGCACTCCGCACCGACATGCCCAGAACGGGAGCAGAAGAATGCTCCGGAAAGGATGTCCGGTATGTCAGCGGAAAACACCATCTCAAAAGCAATCATCAGCAAATTCAGCGAAAAACTCATCGACGGTCTGAAACTTGACGTCGCTCTCGTCGGAGGAGGCCCCTCCGCCCTCGTCGCAGCCCGCTATCTCGCAGAAGCTGGATTGAAAACCGCCATTTTCGAGCGCAAACTCGCTCCGGGAGGAGGCACCTGGGGCGGCGGTATGCTCTTCAATGAAGTTGTCGTTCAGGATGCCGCGCTCGATATCCTCGATGATTTTAATATCTCCCACGAAAAACTGGAAAATGCCGAAGGCTATCACACCCTCGACTCCGTCGAAATGGCAAGCGGACTTATTTTCGGAGCTCTCAAAGCCGGAGCAAAAATCTTCAACTCCGTGAGCGTCGAGGATCTTGTTTTCAAAAACGGAAAAGTCAACGGTCTTGTCATCAACTGGACTTGTGTCGAGCGTCTCGGTCTCCATGTCGATCCCCTGACCGTCATCGCTGAAAACGTCGTCGATGGAACAGGTCACCCGAGCGAAATCCTCAATCTCGCCGTCAAAAAAGCAAAAATACAGCTCGATACTCCGACCGGAGACATCATCGGAGAAAAACCGATGTGGGTTGAAAATGGCGAGGCTTCCACCGTCGAAAACACCCGCTGCTACTTCCCCGGTCTCTACGCCTGCGGAATGAGTGCCAACAACGTCATGGGCGGCTACCGCATGGGACCGATTTTCGGCGGAATGCTTATGTCCGGACGTAAAGTCGCTCAACTCATCATTTCCAAAGGCCGCTGAAAATGCGTACCCATCAAGAGCGTCTTGCGATATTTCAAAGCTCCGACATTTATCCGGTAGTAAGCTCTGAGTTCTGCTGCGGACGCGATGTCGTTGATATCGTATCAGCTATCGGCTCCGCCGGAGCAAAGATCGTACAAATCAGAGAGAAAAATATCTCCGATGCGGCAATGTTTGAGCTCGTCAAAAGGTGCAGACAAATAACCGATCAACACAATATGCTGCTCATCGTGGATGACCGGCTCGATATAGCTATGGCGGCAGGTGCAGACGGAGTCCATCTGGGGCAGGATGACTTTCCGCTGGCAGAAGCCAAAAAGCTTGCTCCCGGCATGTTTTTCGGAGTATCCACGCACAATGCTTCCGAAATACGCAAGGCTCTTGCTGACGGATGCTCTTATCTCAACATCGGCCCGATGTTTCCGACAAACACCAAGAGTGTAGCCTGCGGAGCATTGGGACTTGAGTTGATCGAAGAGCTCAAACAGCTTGTCAGTTGTCCCTTTTCCGTGATGGGCGGGATCAAAGAGCATCATCTTGAAATGCTGCATTCAAAGGGTTTCCGCCACATTGCCATGGTGACGGAAATAACTCAGGCTCCTGACGTCGAAGCAAAAGTCCGACAGCTGCGAAAAATCATGAAAGGCTGCTGATATGAGTAGTTTTTTGCCGTCAGTCCTGACCATTGCCGGAAGCGACTCCGGAGGAGGCGCCGGCATCCAGGCCGATCTGCGGACATTCAATTATTTCAAAGTTTACGGCTGTTCGGTGATAACTGCGGTCACGGCGCAGAATCCCGATGCCGTACTGGGAGTTGATGTCCTTTCTGTCCCATCGGTCAAAAAACAGCTGGATGCCGTTCTTGAGCTTTTTCCGGTGCGTTTTGTCAAAACAGGTATGCTCGCCAACGCTGGAATCATCGAGTGCGTCGCCCAAAATGTAAAAAAACACGGGCTGCAACTCATCCTTGATCCCGTTATGGTCTCAACTTCAGGAGCAAAACTGCTGGAAGACTCAGCGGTTTCCGCTCTGAAAGAGCTGTTGTTTCCTCTGGCACAATGGATAACTCCCAATGTTCCTGAGGCGGAACTTATCTGCGGATGCGAAATAAAAACGCGCGATGACCTTATCTTTGCCGCTGAGTATATTTACCGTCAGTACAAATGCAGCTGCCTGCTGAAAAGCGGACATATAATATCAGCCTCAGGAAAAGCGGAAGACATTGCGTGTTACCGGGGGAAACTCTTCTCGTTGAGTACTCCGGCTGTAAAGATATCCGGCAACACCTCTCACGGAACAGGATGCACTTTGAGCGCGGCGATCGCTGCCGCTCTGGCGCAGGGGAAAAACTGGCAGGACGCATTGGTATCCGCCAAGGCATTTGTCTGCGGTTCTCTTTGTCAAAGCAGATTTTTGAGTGATACGCTCTCGCAAATGTATCCTCCTGAAGAAAACTTTTCAATTCAAGTGGAGTTTAAAGAGTTATGACACAAATAGAATATGCCCGCAACGGAGTGATAACTCCGCAGATCAAGCAGGTCGCCGAGGCTGAACAGCGTACTGCGCAATTTATTGCCGAAGGAGTAGCCTCCGGACGCATTGTGATCCCGGCAAATATAAACCACAAAAATCTCGTTGCCTGCGGCATCGGCAGAGAGCTCAGAACCAAGATAAACGCCAATCTCGGAAACTCGGCGCTCTCCAGCTGTCCCGGAGCAGAAAAGAGCAAACTCGCGATCGCTCTGCACTACGGAGCTGATACCGTTATGGATCTGAGCACCGGCGGAGACATCAACGCCATCCGCAAGTCGATGCTGGAGCAAAGTCACGCTCCGCTGGGCACCGTTCCCATCTATGAAATCGTCGCCCGTTACGGAAACAATGACTTCTCAAAAGACAAAATCCTCTCCGTTATCAGAGAACAGGCGGAACAGGGCGTTGATTACATGACTATCCACGCCGGTCTGCTGCGCAAATATGTTCCACTTGCGCTGAAACGCAAGCTCGGGATAGTCAGCCGCGGCGGAGCTTTGCTTGCGGCATGGATGCAGGAAAACGGTAAAGAAAACCCCTTTTACGAGGCTTTTGACGATATCCTTGAGATATGTCACCAATACGATGTGACGATCTCTCTGGGAGACGGGCTGCGTCCGGGATGTCTGGCAGATGCTTCTGACGAAGCGCAGTTTTCCGAACTCGACACGCTCGGAGAGCTGGTGTTCCGCTGCCGCTCGGCTAACGTGCAAGCGATGGTCGAGGGGCCGGGCCACGTTCCGTTGGATCAGATACAGGAAAATATGGAGCGCGAGCGGAAGATCTGTGATGACGCTCCGTTTTACATTCTGGGTCCCGTAGTCATCGATTGCGCTCCGGGCTACGACCACTTCGTCGCAGGAATGGGCGGCATGATGGGAGCTTATTACGGAGCAGCCATGCTCTGTTATGTTACTCCCAAAGAACATCTGGGATTGCCCAATGCCGATGATGTCCGCCGCGGAGTTGTCGCCTTCAAAATCGCCGCCCACGCGGCAGATGTCGCATTACACAAACCGGGATGCCGCAACCGCGACGATGCAATTTCTGACGCGAGAGCTGTTTTTGACTGGGAAAAGCAATTTGAACTTGCCCTTGATCCGGAGTGGGCAAAAGAACTGCGCAATCAGGCTTTACAGGAGAGCTCCGCTCCCAATCAGCATGGTTCTGAATACTGCACCATGTGCGGACCGGATTTCTGCTCGGTGCGTCTCAGTGCAAGATTAAAAAAGGCTGAAGCGTAAAAACTGCCAAAAATGGGGATACTTGCCAGCCAATCAGGCTGGCTTGTTCTCCAGCCAATAATGATTATCTGCGTTTCAAATTTTTGAGTTGATCCGTGCCGACAATATTCATATTGAGTTTCCGGGCATACTGCAAGATTTCCACCAGCCACTCCGTCGGCATGTGGACACGGGGAGCTTTGGGGTAAATATTGTGCGAAAAAAATACGATCATACTGTCTGTTTCCGCTGCTTTATCCAGCAGTTTTTTTAGTTCATTCAGATCGGTTTTGTAATACTCACCGACTCCGCCGCCTCCCAATACCATCTTGTCAGGAAGAACTGCCAGCGGTGTATAAATCGGCTGTTTTGCATTGCTCCACCCTGCCCGCAAATAGTCAAAGTGAGCAAAAAGCATTTTGTCGCTTTCTTCGCTGCGCCGGTTGTTCGGGTATGCAAAAGTACGGACTCGCAAGTTATATTTTTTACAGGCATCCAGCTGCGGCTTGACCTGCTTGACAAAATATTCATCATAGTTGGCAATATCACCTGGCAAAGGAGCGGCGTTGCGATGCTTGACGGTATGCAATCCTACGGAGTGCCCGGCGTCCTGCAATTTTTTCATCACCGCTGCCTTTTCCGGAGTAATTTCACCTGAAACAAGAAAAGTGGCGTGGGCATCATATTTTTTGAAGACAGCATCCGCTTTGACCCAGTTTTCACCTCCGAAATCATCAAAAGTAAGCACCAAAGCTCCTCGCCGGGCAGAATTTTCCACAGCCAGTAAACTCAAAGCAAAAAATAAAACAACCCATAAAACAAATAATTTTTTCATAAAAACTCCCAAGATAAAGAACGGCAAATAATATAATGCTTTTTTACATAAAATCAAATTTTAACTCCGTCGGAATACAGACGGATTTTTTACAAAGATTGCATTTGAATTAAAGGACAAAACATGGTAATTTATATCAATGTCAACTGAAAAATTATCAACTTCTTCAATTATACACTATGAAACACATCTTTTTACTGATTGGATGCGCCATGTTTCTGGGCGGATGTTCCTTTACCGATGCAAAAAACACTGCGAAGGCTCAAGCTCCGCGCGATACCGGAAACATAATCAAAAAATCCTATTACATCGATTTGATGGAAAAAATACTCTCAGCATACAGCACAGAACATATCGACACATACTTTGCCCAGGTGAAACAAAAGGGACTCACCGAACACGGTTTTCCGAGACTGACCGCTAATATCGGAATCCTCATTGCCCACGGCCGCAGAACAGACCTCAAAGACCGCTTTACGGAAATGATGGATCTCTGCTGCCGTCAAATTCCAAGAGTGCGGGCTGCCAACGAGTTTTCGGTAAAAGAGATCATTTTCTGTCTTGATGAATTGGAAAAGAGCAAGTGTTTTCCGACAGAAAAACTTGATGAGTGGAAAAATAATTTACGCAGCATAGATCCAGCTGCCTGTTACTCAAAATGCGCCCGGAAACCGGAGGACAATGTCCACAACTGGGCGGCTTTCGGAATGGTTAGTGAGTACATGCGCAAGAAAGCCGGCTTGACCTCCAAATCCAACGATGAGTTTATCGATCTGCAGGCGTACTCCCAGCTGCGGCACCTGGACTCAAATCAGATGTACCGCGATCCGGCCTGCCCTCCTGTTTACGAAATAGCCACCCGCGGACTCTTTGCCCAGCTTCTGCATGAGGGTTATCAGGGAAAATACAAAGATGTATGGATGAATGTGCTGGAAAACACCGCACTCCCCACACTCAATATGCTCTCTGTCACAGGCGAAATCCCCGCAGGCGGCAGAAGCAATCAATTTCTACACAACGAAGCCATGACAGCTTCACTCCTGGAGTTTTATGCCAACTGGTATTTTTCCAAAGGAGATAAACACACAGCAGGAGTGTTCCGTGCAGCCGCGATAAGGGCATTGCAGAACATTGCATCAAACCTTGAAAACAAACCGATAACCCACATAAAGAACCGGTTTCCGATCGGGAGCAGATACGGTTGCGAAAGATACGCCTACTTTGACAAATACATGATCACAGCGGCATCCGGACTCTATACCGCCTACCGGATGTGCAATGATGCGATCACTCCGGTCGAGCCGGATGACGATGCCGGAATGAGTTGGAAAACCTCAGATGATTTTCATTTTCTTTTTCTCAGGGCAGGTTCCTACACTTGCCAGTACGATTACGATGCTTACACCCAGCACAAAAAGAAAAAATTCTACGACTGCAACGGAGTGGTGCGTCTGCATAAAAAAGGAGCTCCGTCTGAGATATGCCTCAGCGTATCCTGCCCGCAAAATGCGAATTATACTGTAGATATAAAAAATCCGTTTCCGCTTGCCATCGCTCCGGGAGTATTCTCTGACGGCGCATGGAGCTATGCAACCGAGAGCTCAACAAAACACACAGTAAAAGCCCACCATGCCGGAAAAAACAGTGCGTCAGCCGTAACAGAGTGTAAATTTCCCTGCGGAAAGGTGACAACCTGCAATTACACTCTGAACAGAGACGGATTGCAAATAGAAATATCCGGAGAAGGAAAGCTCCGCTGTCTGCTTCCGGCATTCCGTTTCAACGGAGCAGAAAACACCAACGTGGTGCAAAAAGGAGACACCCTGCGCATTGAGTACCGCGGTTTCGTCTGCATCTACAAAGTTAAAAACGGAACTCTTAAAGATTTGAAAAAGCAAGCCCGCAACCGCAACGGCCATTACGACACCTGGGCAGCCGAAGGAAACGACACGCTGAAAGTCCAAATTTCCATTGAAAAACTCTGAAACAGAGAAATACTTCCAGCGTACAATAAACTGCGGAGCAATCAGATACTATTTGAAGAGGCAACGGATTCTGCCTTTTTCATGGCACGGCGTTTGCGGACAAGATATTTGGCAGAAACTATTTTAGGTCTATCATTTTTGTCAGCAATAACAGCTTTGTAACCGAGCTTGGCTTTGCGTTCCATCTCGGCATCAACAGCTTCCTGCATACAGGCGATGATTTTTTGCATATCTTCACTCATGGTTGACTACCTCCATGATTTTTGAGTAGGTGAAATTATCCATAACTTCCAAAGGCTGTCCTTTGACTTTTTCAAAAACTGGTCTCACATCACCAAGTTTATTGTTAAAGCATAATGTCTGATCGCAGACTTCGGAGTACAAAAACAAGTTTTTGATACTTCGGGGGTAGCGGCGGACGATTGTCTCCGCTGGAACATTATGACCGCCCTGTTCAAATCTCTGTTGCACACGGAAGGCTGAAAATTCAGCACTGGGGATATAGAGATAAATCAGAACGACTTTCCAACCATCTTGCTGCCATTGCGGTATCTGCGTCAAATATGAACGTCCGGAAAGTGTTGTTTCAAAGGCAAAAGTTTCTTTGTTCTCAATTTTCCGGTTCAGAGATTGCAAAAAAATCTTGCTTGCCTGTAACAGACCGGCTTCAAAGTTCAGCGGGGACACGCCTTTGGCAATCTCATCGGCATTAATAAAGTTGTTGCACGATACGATTTTGGGAAGATATTGAAGTGCAAAAGTCGTCTTGCCGGCACCATTGGGACCGGCAACGATATAACAAACAGGGTTGTGCTTTGCGCTCATAACAGATTATATCTCCTCTACTTTCCACGTGTAATATAGCATAGAACAAACTTTTTTCAAGTTGTTTATACCCTTGCAAAGACATAGAGAGTGTTTATCCTGCTGTATAAATCGCTCAAACTAAGAAAAGTTTCCGGCGACACGATCTTGAGAAACATTGCCGTTTCTTCGGAAAACATCTCTGAACGTATAAAAATAAAGACAGAGTACGGCTTTAACCTCAAAGTAAATGTCTGTAAATTCCGATAGAATAAAATCCGCACCGAAAAACAGTCGCACCGCAGACATTTATTTATCAGCGTTTTCAGAAAAAGAAAAATCGCAAATTGAAATTCAACTTTCTGATGCTATATTACGTTGACGGTGTTTGATTTTGAACTTTATTGGAGATTTGCGTGGTGCGAAAAAAAATGAAAAACAAAGATGCTTCAGAACATTTGATTCCTCCGCACGGCGGATACAGTAAACTTGTCACCTACAAGATCGGACTTCTGATCTATGATGCGACTGTCGCTTTTTGTGAACATTATCTTGATCGTAAAGACCGGACTTTTGACCAAATGGTTCAGGCGGCACGTTCCGGAGTGGCAAATATTGTGGAAGGTTCCCAAGCCAGCGCCACCAGTAAAAAAACTGAACTCAAATTGACCAATGTTGCAAAAGCATCGCAGGAAGAATTGCTCGAAGATTACCGCTCCTTTTTACGCCAGCGCAACTTGCCCATGTGGGATGCTAAATCAGCGCAAGCACACACAGTAAGACAAGCCCGCCCGGAAAACTTGGTACAGCTCCGGCAACTTATGGTTTTTCTGGTGTCTGACCTGTCCGACAAGTCCGACAAGTCTGACAAGTCCGACAAAAATGCCGTTAAACAGGAGGTCGCCGCCAATACGATGATTTGTTTAATCAATCAGGAAACATTTCTGCTTGCAAGACAAATATCCCGCCTTGCCGCCGATTTTGAAAAAGATGGCGGTTTTACCGAAAGACTTTACCGGATACGTTCTGAAAAAAGAAAACAATACGGCGAAAAATAGTCGCACCACCGACATTTATTTGTTTGCTTTTGACTACGCATGTTATAGATATGCTCGGCAAACCGCCATTTTCTGAAAACATATCGGAGCTGGCGTTTCAAAAAACTTGCTGTATCAAACAATAGAATTGCTCCGTCGGCGACCAGTTACGATCGCCATCATTGTTAGATGTTACTTGCGTTTCTTGTTTGATGCCATTTCAGCAATCATAAATACTATCCATAACGGACAAAGTACAGGACAGATGAAACACAAGATTAACCACACATAGACCATTTTAATCACCTATGTTTGATTTTAAGTTATGTTATTACTTTACTTCTTTTGTACAAAACGGACAAACTTTTGCTCGTTTTTCTATCCACTCTTGACAAAAATTGCAACGTTTTTTGTTATTTGAACACAAAAACATCAAAAATGCCAGAGGACCAAGTAAAAAACCTCCTATCATTCCAGAAACAAGTCCTAATCCCTTGGCTTTTGCAGCACAGATACCGATAAGTACTCCAAACAACGGCCAAAATACAAGCATTTTCAAATCTCCTTTCTTTTTTCAGAACAAAAAAAAGAGGCACATTCCGAAGAAGTGCCCATTCCTACGCCTACCATGTATCTTATATCCCGGGCATTGATTAGCAGCTCCCCCTTTGCGAGAATGGGCATTAAACTCGTCGGAGCAAAGGGGTAAGGAGCTGCTTGGACTTGACAAAGAATAGAATTAACGC
>SUVY01000001.1 GCA_015061775.1 Lentisphaerota bacterium
AATCTTATCTTTTGCCGTAACGGATGTTTTGAACTGGTGTCTCCGGTCTATCGGGGAGGCCGGAGAGTGCTTACTGTATTTATCGGTCTTCTTGACTTGAAACAGCGGGAAAAGATAAGATTGGCAGCGAGGATACTGCCTGTATTTGCCTCCGGACTTGAGGCAAAAGCGCGTGAGTTATCGCGCCTTGAAATGCGGCCGCAAAATACAGTTGCTGACCGGATAGAGAATTTTATAGAACGCCATTACGCGTCTGATATATCAACATCGGATGCGGCAAGAGAGTTATGTGTATCTGTGTCGCGCCTGTGCCACATATTAAAAGAGGCAGGAAAGGGCTCTTTTTCAAAGATGCTCACCGCAAAGCGGATCCACCATGCCAAACAGCTTTTGGCGTTTGCCGATCCTGACTTGAGGTTGTTTGAAGTGGCAGAATTGTGCGGTTTCAGAGAATATGAACACTTTTCCCGCACGTTCAAAAGGGAGACTGGCAAGTCCCCTGCTGAGTGGAGGGCAGGGCACGGCGATTGAAAAATCCTGCCCTGTCTCTTGGATATTATTCAGATTTTTTCCAGTTGGCGACCTCATCGAATTCTTTGAGGATCTTTTCGTCGCGCTGGGGATAATATTTGTTCATGACGGCTATGGTGATGATTCCGCAAACGAAACCGGGAACGATCTCATACATATATTTGCTGAATCCGAGGGCGTACCATATCAGCATGACGGCTGTGCCGCAGATCATTCCTGCAAAGGCAGACTGCCAGCTGGTCTTTCTGGAGTAGAGAGACATAAGAACAACTGGACCGAATGCCGCGCCGAAACCGCCCCATGCGAATTTTACCAGTCCGAAGATAGTTTCGGTACGCATGAGGGCAAGTCCGCAGGATATCAGCGTAATGATGATAACGAACACCCGGCTTATATTCATCAGAAGTTTCGGAGATGCATCAACGTGTATGAATTTGTAGAAATCTTCTGTAAGTGTGGTACTGGATACCAGAAGTTGAGAGTCGATAGTTGACATGATCGCAGCGAGGATGGCGGCAAGAAAAATTCCTCCGATCCACGGATTGAAGAATTGCGGATTGCGTACCATGTAGATAAAGACTTTTTCGCAGCTCTGCTTGTCGAGGTTCTGATAAATCGGCATGGCGACAAAACCGATGACTACGGCTGCGGCGAGCGAAAATACGACCCAAATCATGGCGATAGTGGTGGTTTTGGGCAGGAGTTTGACAGACTTTATACTCATGAACCTTACTAAGATGTGCGGTTGTCCGAAGTAGCCGAGTCCCCAAGCTGCGGTGGAGAAAATAGCCATGACTGCAAGCAGGATATTATCTGATTTCGGAATCAAAGAAAACGACAGATTTTTGGTTTCCATAGCCTGCAGGATACCTGGAGTTCCTCCGGCATATTTATAGGCGAGAACGGGAACCGCTATCAGGGCGATGAACATGAGAAATCCTTGAAACAGGTCTGTCCAGCAGACGGCAAGATAACCGCCGAGGAAGGTGTAAGTCAGCAGAACTCCTGCGCCGATGATGATAGCCCAGGTATAGGATATTCCGAACATCTCTTCAAAGAGATTTCCGGTTGCATTGAGTCCGCTTGCGGCGTAAATAGTGAAGAAAAAGAGCGTGATTATTGCGGAAAATACCCTCATGTATCCAGTCGGGTCTCTGAAGCGTAAACTGAAAAATGCGGCAAGTGTCATTGAGTTTGTCTTTTCTGTATATACTCTGAGTCGCGGGGCGATGAAAAGCCAGTTGAGCAGAGTTCCGAGCCCGAGACCGATGGCGATCCATGCTTCTCCGAGACCTGCGAGATAGACTGCTCCCGGAAGTCCCATAAGCAGCCAGCCGCTCATATCGCTTGCCTGGGCAGACAAAGCTGTTACCCAGCTTCCTACTCCGCGGCCTCCGAGCAGATAGTCGGTGACGTTTTTAGACTTGAAGAAAAAATAAATACCGATAGATATCATAAAAACGAGATAAAGGGCGAATGTGATATATGTTTCTTGCATGATGATATTCCTTTAACAATTTTTTTCAGATTTGTTTCCAGTAAAAGCGAAGAGTATTGCGGCTATCGCGGCAAAGGAGGCGAGACCTCCCCAAAGTATCAGCGGAGAGTTGTATTTTTCAAGGAGCTGAGCTCCGAACCACGGACCTACGGATACGCTGATGCCGCGCATGAGAGAGTAGATCGAGAGCAGGCGTCCTGCGTTGTTTTGATTGGTGCAGTTTGATATGGAGGAGTAGAGTGCCGGCTGAACGGTGATTTCTCCAATGGTGATTATCGATACTGCAAATGCCACGTCAAGCGCAGTAGAGCACGGAATGATAGAAAGATATCCCATAATGTATATGATGACACCAATCATCAGCTGTATGGTCACAGGACATTTTATTTTCTTGAAAAGCATCACGACCGGAATTTGCAGCGCAAGGACGAGTGTTCCGTTGAGGGAATAAATCGAGCCGAGTGATTCACGGCTGATTTGAAGACATTTTGTCGAGTATATGGAGAGCGTTGAGTACAGCTGCGATACCAGCAGCGTAAGGAAGAATGTTCCGGATACCAGCAGAAGGAATTTCGGATTTTTAAACACAGCGTCAAATATATTTACCTCAACTTCAGATTTTTCCTGCTTGACAGTTTCTTTCCGTATTCCGTTTGAGGCAGATTTGCTGAAGCAGGCAACTTGAGTGTAAACTGTACCAATGAGGCAGAGAATTCCCGTGATGATAAAAAACAGCCAGAATGGAGTTTTGGCGAAGAACGCTCCTATCATGGGACCAAGAGCCCATCCGATGTTGAATCCGATGCGTATTTTGCCAAAGTAAGATTGGCGTTCATCCGGAGTTGTGATATCGGCGAGATATGCGTCTGCTCCCACCTGGAATGTGATTCCAACCGAGGTGTTTATCATGAGAATAATGGCAAACAACCAGAACGGAGCTTTGATAAATACACAATATGCCAGGATAAAAAACATGACTCCGCGGGCGAATTGCCCGAACAGCATAGTAAACCTGCGTCCGAATTTATCTGTTATCCAGCCGCTGGGCAGGGGAGCGATTATTGTGGCAAGTCCCATCAGGGGGAATATCAGACTTACTGTGGTATAAGGCATTCCGCGTTCTTGCGAAAGGTAGATCGGAATAAATGGATATACGATGGCGTAGGCAAGCTGGTTGAAGCTCCAAGCCAATGCGAGGGTTATTCCTTTATCTTTTGGAAGATTTTTCAAATAATCGACAGCTGATTTGATTTTAAATTCACTCATTTGTTGGATTCCTGTAAACTATTGAGAAGATTTGAGAAATCTGCTGGAATATTTGCGGTGAACTTTATGTTTTTACCTGATACCGGGTGCGGAAGTTCAATAGAGTAGGCATGCAGCATTTGGCGGTCAGCTCCTGAAATCTGGGTACGGCTGCCTCCGTAGAGCTGATCTCCCAGGACAGGGTATCCGATGTGCGCCATGTGGACGCGGATCTGGTGTGTGCGTCCGGTAAGGATCGCAACTTCGACAAGCGAGACTTTTTCTTTGCCGATAAAACCGGATTTCAGCACCTTGTACTGCGAAATCGCATTCTTTCCGTTGCGGTCAACAACAGCCATCTTCTGGCGGTTAACGGGATGACGTCCGATAAGAGTCTCGACAGTTCCTGTCGGAGAAGAGGGAACTCCTCGGACGAGCGCGCGGTATTTTTTTGAAGTTGTGCGGTTGGCGAATGCTTCCCCGAGCTTGAACTGCGCCTGTGGAGTTTTTGCTATGACCAGACATCCCGTGGTGTCTTTATCAAGACGGTGGACGATACCCGGACGCATATCGACTCCGGGAAAGAGTTCTGCAAAATGCGGGTATCTGCCGAGCAGCGCATTGACTACTGTTCCGTCAGGAGTTCCAGCTCCGGGGTGGACGGATATTCCGGCTGGTTTGTTGATCACCAGCATACTGTCATCTTCATAGATGATTTCAAAGTCAAAATTGTCATCCGCTTCAGGAGCCGCCGGAGTTTGGATATCCGGCATTTGTATAGATAACGCCATACCCTCCTTTACCGCAAAGCGTGGAAGCTCAACAGTTTTTCCGTTAACAGAGATTTTTCCGTTTTTTATCAGCTCCTGCAGAAAAGAACGGGAACTGTCAGGAACGAGTGTCGATAATACGCGGTCGAGCCGCTGGTTGTGGTGTTCACCGGAGGCGGTGAATTCAAGAATTTTTGCGTTCATGGCGGATAAAATAAATGAGCATGATGGTTCCTGCCGGAATAAGTATAGTTCCGATGAGCTGTGCGGGAGTGAGCAATCCCCAGATTTTGGGATTATCGCCGCGCCAGCACTCGTTTATAAAGCGCAGAACACCGTAAGCAATGAGGTACGAGGACATTGCTACTCCGCGTTTTGTCTTGCGGCAGAGTTGGAAGAATATGAAGAAGAGGATGATATTTTCTGCTGCTTCATAAAGCTGCACAGGGGCAAGGGAACATCCGGGGTATTTGAGCTGCGGAGCACTGTTGGCAGGATAAGTGACGCTGAAAAATCCGTTGGCAGGACGTCCGAAACAGCATCCGTTGAGAAAACATCCTATGCGTCCGCAGGCGTGGGCGATGGCGATCGCGGGGGCGAAAAAGTCGAGCAGACGTACAAAGTCGATTTTATAAATGCGGCAATAGACCAGAATTGAAAAGATGGCGAGGATGAATCCTCCGTAAAAGACCAATCCTCCCTGATCTATGCGGATAATATTGAAGAGGTTTCCGCGGTAGTGTTCAAAGAACTGAACGACGTAAAAGATGCGGGCTCCGACGATACCGGAGATCATTGCAGTGAGCAACACTCCGGAGCAACGGTCTTCTGAAATATCAAGACGTTTGCGGTTTGAGTAGATCACCCAGCTGCCGAGAAGAAATCCGACGGCAGCCATAACTCCGTACCAGCGGATAGCGAAATTTCCGAATTGAAGTGCGATAGGGTACATTATTCAGCCTCATTTTTTGCTGCGATCTTCTCAATGATAAGGACGATCGCAAGTCCGGATACTGCGGCAAGTACTACATAGAGCAGGGATATATTCCATTCCGGAGCCCGACATTTAAAACCTGTGGCGACAAGTTTTCCTTTTTTCCGGATAAAATCAGTCTCTTCAATGTAGGGCCAGATGCGCGGGAGAGTTCCGACCATGAAACCGATAAGAGCGGCGGTCGTAGCGTCTTTGAAACGGCGCATAAGATAGTTGAGCAGATGGACGAAAGAGCCAAGTCCGATGATGCTTCCGGCGGCGACCCAGAAAAGCATCATAAGCTGCGGAACGGTCACTTTGAGTGAGCAGAAATCTGCAACCGCCTGCCAGACTCTTTCATACTGCCCGAGCAGAAGCATGAGAAAAGAACCGGACAGTCCAGGAAGGATCATCGCAATGATGCAGATAGCTCCACAGAGGAACATCATCCACCAGCTGTCAGGAGTTGACATTGGCACCATCGTTATGACCATATAGGCTGCTGCTGCTCCTGCAATGGCTGAAATTATGACGGGAATTCGCCATTTTTCAACTTTTTTTGCCATAGTGATGATGCTTGCGGCGATAAGGCCGAAGAAGAATGCGTAAGTGAGTTGAGGTTTGTTTTCGAGCAGCCAGACAAAGAGTTTTGCCATGGTTGCAAAGGAGAGAACTACTCCTGTTCCGAGGGATAGAAGAAATTTCCACGGAACGATTTTGAAAACGGTTTTGAAATCAAATTTTGCGACAGCTTTCAGCGTTTCTGCGCAGACACATTTTCTTATGGCATCGATAAGTTCACCGTAAATACCTGAAATAAACGCGATGGTTCCGCCCGATACTCCGGGAATGACATTTGCGCTGCCCATGGCAAAGCCTATTCCAGCGATAGATGAATATTTTTTGATAATGTTTTTCATATAATAATTTATTCGTAAAAACCTGTATAATTTGTTATTGTAAGAAAATATCACTTTTTTAATTTTTTTCAAGTAATAACAGTAGCGAAATCGTTATTTTGTGCTATATTATTTCCAACGTGGTCCAACAGGAGTGAATACCCGTGTAAATCGGGAGCTGTCGCGCAACTGTGAGTGTCAGATATATGACGCAAGCCAGATCCTCCGACCCGGAAAACTTTAACCCCGCGCATGACGGGAGAAAGAAGAAAAATATGACCTTTTTGTGTCGTACAACATTGTCCGGAGAGTGCTTGACTTCATCAAGCGATTCACGCAAACATATTCCTCACAAAGCTGCTTTTACGCTGATTGAACTTCTTGTCGTTATCGCCATAATCGCCATTCTTGCAGCTATCCTTATGCCGGCTTTGTCGTCTGCGCGTGAACGGGCGCGGAGTGCAAGCTGTGTGAGTAATTTAAAACAGCTCGGAGTCATGCAGAGTCAGTACTCTGATTTGTACGACGGGTATTTTTGTCCGGTATATTACAGCAGTTCCGACTGGGTAATGACATATTGGGACTGGGCTCAGGATAACTCCTGGCAGGAAGATAAAGAAAACTCTTCGGGAATACTTGCCCGGGCTATCAATATGAAAGGGCGCAATTCCGCAGTGCACAACTGTCCATCCAACGATTTGAAAAAAGATGGGATAGCCGCGCAGAATTCCGGATATGGATATAATGAGTTTCTGGGATATGAGCCATTCAGCGGCTACAAGGGAATAAAAAGTTCGAGGGTGATAAATCCCTCTGTTACGCTGATGTTTGCCGATGCGGCGACTCCGGATTACAGCAATCCGGGCAGGCTTGTTCCGACAAGTTTCCTCTATTCTCCTGAGGGAATAAAAAGCGTACAAAGCGGAGGCTATGTGCATTTCAGACACAATGGATCAGGCAACGGTTGTTTTGTTGATGGACACGTCTCTGCGGGCAGGGTGATATACAAAGAATACTCCGGGACATCCGCCGGATACTGGTCAGAAGATAACCGCAGCTATGATCCGGAGTACCGCAAATGAGAGCTTTTATCAAATATGTTGCGGTGCCGGTTCTTGCTGTATTTTGTATTCAGCTTGCGGGAAAAGAGTATTTTCGTGTTGTCTCCCTGAGTCCAGCCGTGACTGAAATGATTTTTAAACTTGGAGGCGGCAATAAACTTGTCGGGCGCAGCAGCGCTTGCGACTATCCGGTTGAGGTGAAAAGTATTCCTGTTGCCGGAATGTTGGGAATACCTGACGCCGAAAAGATAATCTCCCAGCGCGCCAATGTTGTGATAACTGATACGGTCGCTCCGGGAGGTGCTTGGAGCAAGCTGGAAAAGGCAGGAATTCGCGTTGTGCGTTTGAGCTGCCGCCGTGTGGAAGACTACCGCAATAACGTGATTACAGTAGGGCGTTTACTGAAATTGGAAAAATCTGCCGATGCAGAGGTCCGCCGATTTTACCGCGAAATAGATGAGCTGAAAACAAATGGTCCGTTTTTTGATATTCCTGTGCTTGTTCTATTGGGAGTCAATCCATTTGTCAGCTGCAATAAAAATACCTTCGTTGACGAAATCGTTACTCTGGCAGGGGCAAACAATATTGCCCGCGACATAACGCTGAATTACTTTGTCCTGTCTCCGGAGTATGTCATAAAGTGCAATCCGCAGGCTGTGATCGCCGCAGGCGTTCCCGGGGATGTAAAAAAATATATCAGGAGCGTTACGGCATGGAAGCATCTTGATTTTATGCAGAACGATGCAGTAATCGATGAAATACCGTCAGAGTTGCTCTGTCGTCTATCTCCGCGCACCCCGCAGGCAGTGAAACTTCTGCGGAAAATGCTTTTGAAGAAAATCGAATGTAAAGTTCGCCCTGAAGCGCGTTGACATCTGTTATTTGTGCAGATCGACGACATCTCCGCGGAAGAGCTCAAGTATCTCGACGACTTCGGGGTCGGCAGATATCTGCCTCTTGATATCTACGGAGTCGTTGATGACGCTGCGTCTCGGCGTTGCGGCTTCCGGGGCGAGGGCTTTCACGCTGTTTTCTTTGGCGATTTTCTCTATAAGTTGTGAGTTGTCGAGTTTGAAAGCAGTCTCTTCCAACGGAGGAATATCTCCATCGTCATCAATAACGAGAGTTGTCTCCTCTTCCTGCGGAATATAAACCGTCTCTTTTGCAGGAGCCGTTTGCGGTTTGGACGGAAGTTTTATCGTACTTAAAACTTCCTCTGCTGCCGGCTCATCAAAAGTCCTGACCTCTTCTGCAACCGGAGTTTCTTCAACCGAAGTTTCCGGGGCAGGGGGTTCTTCAACAACCTTTTCCTCCGCGGCGATCTCTAAATGAACCGGAGTTTCTTCGACCTTTCCCTCAGCGACTGTCTCTTGCTGAGTGGGAGTTTTTTCGATCTTTTCCTCAGCGGCGGTCTCTAAATGAACCGGAGTTTCTTCGACCTTTTCCTCTTTGACCGGAGCCGGAACCTGTGCCGGAACCGGCTCGGGTTTTACTTCGGGAGCAGCCGCCGCTGTATGACGCGGTTCTTCCTGCGGAGTCATGAGTGAGGTTATATCGACCTTAGCAGTTTGGGGCTGCGACTGGACATTTTCTCTCGCAGCAGGAGGCAGTTTGTCGAGAAACTGCAACTCACCCGCTCCGCGGAGCTGATTGAGGCGGTTGAGGATATCTGATACTCTCACGGCGTGAGCTTCTCTCATTGCCTTGAGCAGAATGGTTTCCAGATAGACCTGTTTGTTGAGTGCGTCATGGAGTACACGTCCCACCGGAGATATTGTTTCAAGCATGATCTGCAGGGTCTCTGCATCTGTTGAAGCTGCGATATTGCGGTATCTTTCGAT
The DNA here is from genome assembly GCA_015061775.1 of Lentisphaerota bacterium. Lineage (GTDB taxonomy): Bacteria > Verrucomicrobiota > Lentisphaeria > Victivallales > Victivallaceae > UBA1784. The sequence goes on from SUVY01000001.1 coordinate 8,819, forward strand.
GGTTTCCGCACTCTCATCGAGCATATCTGACACATCGTTCATGATGGAAGCAAGGTGCACCGCCCGCAGTGCAGACAGCAAATCGTCGAAGAGCGTTTCAAGATTTTTTCCGCGCTTCGAGAGAGCGTTGATGATGGCAACTACATCCTGTGGAGCGTTGCGTACCATTGAGTTGATAAGAAGTTCAAGGTCGTTGCTGTCAGTAAGTCCGAAGAGTGAGAGAACCTGTTGTTCAGTGATAACTTCTCCATTCATGGAGAAGTAAGCGATCATCTGATCGAGCAGACTTTGGGCGTCGCGCATACCTCCTTCGGCGGCACGGGCGATGGCGTTTATCGCGTTGTCGTCAAGGTTGACATTTTCGGTACGGGCGATAAGCGCAAGACGCTCGGCAATGAGTTTGGTCGGAATCGGCAGCAGATCAAATCTCTGGCAGCGCGAAATGATAGTCGGGAGCACCTGGTGGACTTCGGTCGTTGCAAAGATAAATTTGACGTGAGCCGGAGGTTCTTCAACTGTCTTGAGCAATACATTCCATGCCGCCTTACTGAGCATGTGGACTTCGTCTATGATATATATTTTGTAGCGGCCAGACGTCGGACGGGTAAGGACATCTTCTGCCAGTTCCCTCATGTCTCCGGTGGAGTTGCGGCTTGCTGCGTCAACTTCAATAACGTCAAGACTGCGTTCTTCGATGATCGCCCGGCAGCTTTCACATTCGCAGCAGGGTTCTCCGTTGCGGTCGTCGAGGCAGTTCATCGCTTTGGCGAAAATGCGGGCGAGGGTGGTCTTGCCGACTCCGCGCGGACCCACGAAGAGATAGGCATGGGCGGTACGTTTACTGTCGATAGCATTGAGCAGAGTCCGAACTACGTGCTGCTGACCTACGACATCGGAAAAGCGTCCAGGACGCCATTTTCTGGCTATGACCTGATATTCACTCATGATCAAAATTGCTCCAGAATGGTTCTCTGCATATCAAATATCTGCTTGAGACCGTGCTCTGCAAGGTCGAGCAGTTCATTGAGCGTGGCACGTGAAAATGGTTTATCTTCAGCGGTTCCCTGGACTTCAATGAGCTTTCCGCTTGAAGTCATCACAACGTTCATATCTACTTCTGCGGCAGAGTCCTCTTCAAAACAAAGATCGAGCATGGGAACTCCGTTGACGACTCCGACACTTACTGCGGCAACCAGCTCTTTGAATGCCGGAATATTATTTTTTCTGCAGGCGATGGCAAGTGCTGTCGCGCCTCCTGAAATACTGGCGCAGCGGGTTCCTCCATCGGCGTCGATAACGTCACAATCAATGAGGCAGGTGCGTTCTCCGAGCAGTTCGAGATCGCAAGCCATGCGCAGTGAACGTCCGATAAGGCGTTGTATTTCAACGGTACGTCCGGACTGTTTGCCTGCTGATGCTTCGCGTTTGACACGCTCACCGGTTGCAGATGGAAGCATTCCATATTCAGAGGTTATCCATCCGCCGGATACCTTCTGGTTTTTCATCCATTGGGGAACTTTATCCTCGAGTGTAGCAGCACAGATGACTCTGGTGTTTCCGCACGATATCAAAACGGAGCCTGCCGGATGTTTAAGATAGTTCGGGGTGATGCTCCAGGCGCGGAGCTGTTCCGGAGTTCTTCCGTCTGTTCTGGTCATAAAATCCTGCTTTCTGTCAACCGCTTTTTATGGAATTATTATTGATTAGATCATTTCAAAAAAAGAGCCGCCGGAACAGATGACTCGCGGCCTGTCAAAAAACGCGTAGGGCTGCTTGGTTCCCCACCTGACCCGGTTGGCGCTTTTGACAACGCACGAGGTCCATCCCGGCGGCAAAAATCGTCTCAGAGTGACTTGCACTTACATAAGATACACTATTTCTTGAAAATTTCAAGTAGTAAAGCGAGTTCCTTGCGAAGATTTTTTCTTTCGACCACTCTGTCGATCAAACCTTTGTCCAGAAGGAACTCTGCAGTCTGGAAACCGGCAGGCAGTTTTGCATTAGTGGTTTCCTGGATCACGCGCGGACCGGCAAAGCCAATCATAGCTCCCGGTTCGGCGATCATGATATCGCTGACGGTGGCGAAACTTGCGGTGACGCCTCCGTAAGTCGGATTTGTGAGAATAGTAATATAGGGAAGTCCCGCTTCGTTGTGGCGGGAAATAGCTCCGCAAGTCTTAGCCATCTGCATAAGACTGAGGATACCCTCCTGCATACGCGCTCCTCCGGAAGCTGTGACCAGCACTACCGGAAGTTTCTCCGCAGTAGCCGCTTCGACTGTGCGGGCGATTTTTTCGCCGACGACTGATCCCATCGACGCTCCCATGAAGCGGAAATCCATGACGGCAATGTAGTAAGGCATACCATCAAGTTCAGTCTTTCCGCAGACGATGGCGTCATTGAGACCGGTTTTCTTTTGGCTGTCGGCGAGACGTGCAGGATATGGCTTGCTGTCGGTGAATTCCAAAACATCGCAAGATTGCAGATTTCCGAAGAGTTCGGAAAATTTGCCATCATCAGAGAGCATGGCGATCCTGTCCTGAGCAGTCATCGGCAGATGAGCTCCGCAATTCCAGCAGACCTGCAGGGTGTCCGTAAGACGATCGGTGTAGAGGGTCTGACTGCAGGATTTGCATTTGACCCATGAACCGTCAGGAATCACCATGCGGCTTTCGCCGAAACGTTTCTTCAAAGTCGAGTATTTACCGCTGCTGAACAACGACATTTGTTCACCTCGTGCAGTGAAAATTAAAAATTCTTTTCGAGATAGTCGGCGGCGTTACGGAAGAATACAACGCCGTCGCCGTCCTGCGGAAGAGATCCATTCTCAGCCATCTGCCTGGTCCAGTCAGGAGCATTGTAGGGGGAGAGGAACGCTTCAGGATGGGGCATCAGTCCGAAAACTCTTCCGGTCGGATCACAGATTCCGGCGATAGAGTTGATGGAACCGTTGGGATTCGCGGGGAACTCAGTCGCAAACGAGCCGTCAGCGTTGGCGTAACGTACTGCAACGAGATTGCGCTCTTCGATTTCCGCGAGCACCTCGGGGGAGGCGACAAATTTACCTTCTCCGTGGCGGAGCGGAAGACGGATCATGTCAACGCCTTTGGTAAAGACGCAGGGGCTCTTTTCGTTGGCTTTGAGACGGCACCAGTCGTCTCTGAAGACTCCGGAGTCGTTGTGAGCCAGTGCTGCTGTCTGGGTGAAGTAATCACCGTTGAGCGCAGGAACCATTCCGAGACGGGTGAGGGTCTGGAAGCCGTTGCAGATACCGATGACAAGTTTACCGTCTGCGACAAACTTTTCGAGCTGGTCGCGCAGAGAGAACTTGACGCGGTTAGCGAAAACGGTTCCGGAGCCGAGATGATCACCGAAAGAGAAACCTCCGATAAAACAGAGAAAATGGTACTCATCGAGAGTGTGTTTCCCTGAAATGAGGTCGTTGAGGTGGATCTGCTCGGGAGTAAGTCCCGCAAGTTTGCACGCAGCGGCGGTCTCTTTTTCGCAATTAAGACCGAAGCCCGTGATCACCAGTGCTTTGATGTCTGATTTTTTCATAATGGTATCAAGTGTGATAATCTGCGTTGATTTTTACGTATTCATAGGATATATCGCTGCTCCAGACCCAGTAGTCAGAGCTGCCCTCACGAAAATCGCAACGTATGGTGAAGTCTTTTTTCACCAGAGCTGCGAGCTCTTCTTCAGGAGTTCCAGCGTCTCCGCCGTCGAGAACAACGGGGATGCCGTCATAATATATATTGCATTTGTCGGGATCGAAAGATGCCCCGGAGTAACCGAGAGCTGCGACGACACGTCCCCAGTTGGGGTCGTTTCCGAACCATGCGGTTTTGCAGAGCAGTGAGTTTGCGACTGCTTCTGCTGCGATTCGGGCATCTTTTTCGCTTTTGGCGTTGACAACTTCAACGGTGACGACTTTAGTCGTACCTTCTCCGTCGGTGACCATTTTGCGGGCAAGGTTCTGCATGACTTCGAGCAGAGCAGCTTTGAAGATTTTTTCATTATCGCTGCCCGGAGCAATTTTGACCTGTGATTTTCCGTTCGCCATGATGATCACAGTGTCGTTTGTACTCATATCTCCGTCAACAGTTATGCGGTTGAAGGAGTTTTCAGCGTTGTTTTCGAGCATCGCCTGCAATGTTGCGTTTTCCACGTCAGCATCGGTGGTGATGAAACAGAGCATGGTAGCGTGAAGTCCGACGAGTTTGGGGTCGATCATTCCAGCTCCCTTGGTCATCGCTCCGATGGTTACGGTCTTGCCGTCGAGCTCAAGCTCAAGGGCGACCGCTTTGGGAACCGTATCGGTAGTCATGATCGCGCGGGCGGCGTCGTTGCCTCCGTCACAGCTCAGGGCGGCGACAGCGAGATCGAGACCTTTTTCGATAGTGTCCATGGGCATCTGAACTCCGATGCGTCCGGTTGAGCCGACTGCGACTTCATCCGGCTGGATGCCGAGCCGCTCAGCTGCCATGCAGCAGGTGAGGCGGGCATTGTCCAGACCGGGTTTTCCGGTGCAGGCGTTGGCGTTGCCGCTGTTGACGGCAACAGCGCGGAGTTTTCCGCCGTTTTTGACCCGCTCGCGGCAGAGTCTCACCGGAGCTGCCGCAAAGGTGCAGCTGGTGAATACTCCTGCGAAGTTCGCGGGAGTGTCGGATACCAGAAGCGCAAAGTCCGGAGCTCCGCTGCGCTTGAAGCCAGCGGTCACTCCAGCGGCTCTGAAGCCGGGAACGCTTGTGGTGCTGCCGTTTTCAATGAACTTGAAGTCAGCCATCGATAGCATCTCCGTAAGTTGCCTTGACGTTGATAGCGATGCCGCCGCGCGGACGGAAACGTCCAATTACTTCGGCTTTGCGCGGAGCGCACGCTTCGACAATAGCGTCAAGAATATGGTTTACTGCTTCCTCGTGGAAGGTGTTTGAATTGCGGAAAGAGTACAGGAAGAGTTTGAGACTCTTGCTCTCGATACATTTTTTGTCCGCCACGTAACGGATGACGATGTGTCCGAAGTCCGGCTGTCCGGTGACCGGACAGAGCGAAGTGTACTCAGGACAATCGAATTCGATCACGTAATCGCGGTCGGCATAAAGATTTTGGAATGTTTCAAGCTTTGCCTCTCCCGGTTTCGTCGGATATTTGGTGCTTCCGGCGGTTAGCAGAGTGAGATCGCTGAAACGCTCTTTTGAGTTCTTTTCCATTATATTTGATCCATAAGTTTAAAAACTGAAATCATACACAAATATTAATATAGCACGGTACAAGTGTTTTCGCAACTTTATTTTTGTAATTTAAGGCAATTGATCATATCATCAACTATTCCCTGCGCGGCGGCGATGATGCCGTTTTCAGGAATATTTTGTCCTTTATCATAGTCGCAAACAACTGCTCCGGCTTCGGCGGCGATGAGCATACCTGCTCCGACATCATACAGCCCGAGACCTTCTTCCCAGAATCCATCGTAAATACCGGAAGCAACGAATGCAAGATCAAGAGCTGCTGAGCCGCAGCGTTTGACATCACGGAGTTTTGTTGCTATCTGGCAGAAACGTGTGAGAGTCGGTTCCGGTTGATTTATTCTGAATGTGGCAAATCCGGTTGCACAAGTCGCGGTGTTGAGAGCATCGCAGCTTCTTGCTCTGATAGGTTTGCCGTTGCAGAACGCTCCTTTTCCTTTGGCGGCATAATACATTTTGCCCAGCACGGGAGCGTATATGCAGCCGTAAACAGGACTTCCCTCGAAGAAGAGGGCGATAGATATGCAATAGTAATGGTGGGCGTTTACGAAGTTCTGGGTTCCGTCAATGGGGTCGATGACCCAGCAGTATGGAGAGTCTGAGTCGCTGCGTCCTGATTCTTCTCCATAGATACCGTGTTCGGGAAAACGCTTTTTTATCTCTGAAATAATGAGCTCTTCCACGGCTTTGTCGGCGATGGATACGAGGTCGTTCGGAGATCCCTTTCCTGAGACATCGGCTGCGCTGAGGTTTCCGAAATACTCAAGACTTTTGTCTCCGGCTTTGCGGATGGTGTTTCTGATAAATTCAAGCATTTGAACTTTTCTCTTTACAAAAATATTGTTTGAATTGGGCGGTTGATGCAACGGCATACATTACCGTGCCGCAGACCGCCGCAGGAATACTTATTTTATACGGTGACGGAACAACACAAACGAGATGCTTTATCCAGTTGTGGTACTGTTCCGGAGTTACCAGAGCGTTGAAGGTCAGTGCCATTGTTATCACAGTGATCACTATGAGCGGCAAGGCGGGAAATTCCTCTCCCTGTCTGTCGCGCAGGAGTTGACAGAAACCTGAGACAAGCAGGAGTTTGGAGAGGATTCCGAAAGCTTCGCTGTCTTTTGCGAGCAGAGCCGCTGCGGCTCCTGAGAGCATGATGAGGATGAAGCTTCCTGCAACTCCTGTCGAAAACGGGAAGAGCAGCTTCGATGAGAAGTTTGCGAGCACTCTTCTGCTTTGAAGCTTTCTCTCAAACAATGCTCCTGCCATAAGCGTGCAGCAGAGTATGAACAATGATGTTCCAAGATATTTTCCGAGCAGCTTCAAGCCGTCTGTTCCGAAGGCGGGAAAAACAGGGCGCAGCACCGTTACATGATAAATCAGCGGCAGGACGAGTGCCGCCAGGCATGCAGTGATCTTGAGCGGCATTGCGCGGTCGGAACTCCGTGGAGATGCTCCGCAGACTGCGAGCGCGATACCGATTGCGATCGCAGCGGCAAGTCCAGCGCCGGATGCGAAGAAGGTGTCCCAGTCTAATTTGATTATCTGGGGACCTTTTCTGAAAAGCAATGTCAGCAACGGAGAAATCGCAAGCACCGTAAAGATGCTGAGAAAATCAAAACCCGAATCCTTTGCCCGCTGGAACGTTGCCGCTCCGAGCGACACAGCGCAAAGCGCAGTCGCCTGGAGCAGAGCGAGCGGCAGCAGCGTTGCGATTTGGATACTCACTTTTGTTGTCAGCCAGAGCGAGAGCAGAGAAAGCAAAAGACCGGAAAAAGCAACCAGCGAGGCTGCCGCTGTTTTTCCGCAGGCAACTGCAAGCGGAGAGAGCGGAGTCGTTTTGATTATATCCATGCTTCCATCGCCGTTTTCTTTCTTCCACCGTGCTGATGCCGCGATGATTATCTGGAACTCAAGTATCGCTCCGAAAAGGTGGGCGAAAGAGAGAAATACTTTTGACAGCAGTATATAGGAGACGTTTGATGTATAGTGGCAAGCCAGTGCACCGACCGACAGCAGGGCTGTGATTGCAAAAAGCATGATTGAGGCATTTGCGTGGCGGAACTGTCTCAACTCTTTTATAAAAACGCAAAACATTATTGCACCTCACCAGAAGTATTGCTTATGAATATTTTTTCCAGACTTGCGGTGTAAGCTGTGCGCCGCACAGAGGCAAACGGGAAATTGTTTTCTGCGATAAATTTGAGCAGTCCGGGAATTTTATCAGCTTCGATCACAACGGCGAAAGAACGGCTTTTCTCTGCTCTTACTGCACGAACTCCGTCGAGCTCTTCTATGCGGCTCAGCCAGCTGCCGAGAACGGTTCCCGGAATGGTATCTATACAGATGGTATCCAAGGTATCTGTCGAGCTGTTTCTGGTTATAAGGTCGTTGAGCATACCGTTTTCCACGAGGCGGCCTTTTTCTATGATGACTACGCCGGTGACCAGATCTTCAAGTTCGCTTAAAATATGGGAAGAGAGGAGTACCGTTTTTCCCTGTTCAGCCAGTCCTTTCAGTATATCCCGCAATTCTATGCGGGTGAGAGGATCAAGACCAGCTGCTGGTTCATCGAGCAGCAGCAGTCCCGGGTCATGGATAAGTATCCTGGCAAGATTGACCCGCTGCTTCATTCCTTTTGACAGCTGGTTGAGGAATTTCGTCTGCAGTTCTCCGAGGCGGGTGAGCTCATTGATCGAGTTGATCCGTTGGGAGCGTGCTTTACCTCTGAGGCCGAATGCTGAGGCGTAGAACGCGATAAATTCTCCGACTGTGATGTCTTTTGCATCCGGAAGGGCGTCAGGCATATATCCTATGCTGCGGCGAAGTTTTTCAGGATAATCAACCGCAGATACTCCGTCGAGCAGAACGTCTCCTGAATCTGGAACGTCCATGCCTGAAATGATCTGCATTGCGGTAGTTTTTCCGGCTCCGTTTGGACCTATAAAACCGAAGATCTCTCCTGATGGGACGGTGAAACTCACTTCGTTGAGAGCAGTGATGTTTCCGAATTTCTTTACGAGGTTTATTACTTCAAGTTTCATAAAAACAGTTCCCGTGAGTTATTTTTTGTGGAACTTACCGAATTTTGCCATGACCTGCTGAAGATCGATCCACGCCTCGCGCTTGGCATTCTCCACCCTGAGCAGGAATGATGGGTGATAGGTCACCATCACCGGAATTCCCTTATAAGACTGCCATGTGCCGCGTATTTTGCTGAGAGAGCCCTCGTGCTTCAGCAGAAAACGTGTGGCAACAGCTCCGAGCAGTACGATGCACTCAGGATTAACGAGTTTGATCTGTTCCTCAAGATAGGGCATGCAGCACGCAGCTTCGTCCGGTTCGGGGTTGCGGTTGTTGGGAGGACGGCATTTTATAACGTTGGCTATATACACTTCCTCTCGTGAAAACTGCATGGCAGAAATCATCTTTGTAAGAAGTTGCCCCGCCCTGCCGACAAAAGGACGTCCCTGCATATCTTCATCTGCTCCGGGAGCCTCTCCAATAAACATAAGACGGGCATGGGGATCGCCTTCGCCGAAAACGATATTGTTTCTGGTTTCAGCAAGACGGCATCGGCGGCACATATAGACTGATTGTCTGAGCTGGTCTATGCCTCCCGCATTGATTGGTGCCGGAGCCGGCTGTTCAGTTGATTGTGACGTAAACTCTCCCGGGGTATGGACAAAAACGGGTGCAGAAGCTGGTTCGGACGCCTGTTTTGTGACCATTTGCCGGTTCTCTTGCGGCGCAGACACATTGGCGGAAGGCGCAGAATTTTGAGAAATCTGCATGTCCAGAGGAGTTTTTTGGGGTGTTGATTGGAGCAAATGCAACCACTCCGCAGCGTCTTTTGACACTCCGGAACAACTTTTTTTGGCAATCATGCCGCTGATTTGATTAAAAATATCGTCTGACATCTTGTTAAAAGCAAATATCTGTGTTATATTCTAATATAGACGCGTTTTGCCGCGCTTGCAATCAAAGAACGGAAAAATTTCCGAACAACTTGTAACAGGAGTGAAAAATGAAAGTAGTCGTAGCTTATTCGGGCGGTCTGGATACCTCCGTGATCGTCAAGTGGGTCAAAGAGACTTATAACGCAGAGGTGATCTGTTACTGCGCCGATGTAGGTCAGCAGGAGGAACTCAACGGTCTTGAGGCAAAAGCCATCGCAACCGGTGCAAGCAAATGCATCATCGACGACCTCAACGAAGAGTTCGCCCGTGATTTCATCTTCCCGATGCTTCAGGGAGAGGCGATCTATGAGAACAACTATCTGCTCGGAACCTCCATTGCACGCCCCCTCATCGCCAAGCGTCTGGTCGAGGTCGCAAAAGCCGAGGGTGCTGATGCCATCTGTCACGGAGCAACCGGCAAAGGCAACGATCAGGTCCGTTTTGAGCTGAACGCCAACGCGATCGATCCCTCTATCAAGATCATCGCCGCCTGGAGAGATCCCAACTGGCACTTCACCGGACGTCAGGATATGATCGAATACGCTCAGAAACACAATATTCCGGTCAATGTTTCCGCGAAGAAACCCTACAGCATGGACCGCAACCTGCTCCACATCAGTTTCGAGGGCGGAGTCCTTGAGGATCCCTGGCAGGAGTTCCCGGAGGAGATCGCCGTTATGACTGAGCCGCTCTCCAAGGCTGCCGACACCGCAGATGATGTCATCATCACCTTCGAGAAGGGTATTCCGGTCAAGATCGACGGAGTCGAGTACAGCCCCGCCAACATCATGCGCAAACTCAACGAAATGGGTAAAAAGCATGCTGTCGGCAGAGTCGATATCGTCGAGAACCGCTTTGTCGGTATGAAGAGCCGCGGAATCTATGAGACTCCCGCCGGAACCATCCTTCAGGCAGCTCACCGTGGTCTTGAGGAAATCACCCTCGACCGCGAAGTCATGCACCTGCGTGACAGCCTGATTCCCCGTTATGCGGATATGATCTACAACGGTTTCTGGTTTGCTCCCGAGCGCGAAATGATCCAGGTCATGATCACCGAGAGCCAGAAGTTCGTTTCCGGAGACGTCAGAGTCAAGCTCTTCAAGGGAGCCTGTCACGTCACCGGCCGCCGCAGCGAGTTCAGTCTCTACGATGACGAGATCGCCAGCTTCGAGGACAACGACAGCTACGACCACAAGGATGCTGCCGGATTTATCAAACTCAATGCGCTGCGTCTGCGCGTTCTTGCCCGCAGCAAACAGAAACGCTACTGATATATTCCGGTATCACAGACCGGGGGAGTGAAACTGCTGTTTTACCCTCCGGTATAAGGAGCAGAGCCCATGGCAGCAGACAACAGCAGTTCACATCACGCTCCCGAAGGAGTGACATTCAGCGATTTTTCCGGATCGCTGGTTCGTTATTTCAAAGATCTCGGTGAGTTGGATATGCTCAGTTGTGATGAGATGGATACTCTGCTTCTCAATATAGACGCCGCGTATGATGATATCAAAAGTCATCTGCGGCGTTTTGCATTTGTTGCAGCGGAGTTTCAGAGGATATGTTCTGAGATGTACTGCGACTGCACAAAATCCGTGTGTATGGATTATTTTTCTCCGTCAACGGTGAAAAGATTGTTTGAAGGCGATGCTGCCGCGGTGTTGTCCGCAAGCTCCCAAAAAGTAGAAGAGTTGCTTGACGGGCTGAAAAACAGTTTTGTTTCAGGAGATTTTTCCTCTGCGGATTTGATACGTCTGCAAGTTGCCTCCGCGCTTGACGGCATCGATTTCAACAATGCGACATCAGAAGAGTTCGCAGATATCGCGTTCAACTACGTGGATATGTATAAGAGCGGTCATGCCGACGCAGGATTTGTTTCCGAAAAATTCTGCATGAGTATCGATGAACTGCTTTCTGAAGTGTCAGTTGTAAAAAAATCCTTCGATGTTCTGCGCGAAGCCGAGGGCAGGGCGGTCGAAGCCAATCTTCGTCTGGTGGTGAGTGTTGCATCCAAGTTCAGAAACCGCGGAGTGCCGTTCAATGACTTGATCCAGGAAGGCAATATCGGTTTGCTGAAAGCTCTGCGCCGCTATGACTACAAACTTGGAAACAAATTCAGTACCTACGCCATCTGGTGGATCAAAAACAGCATCATGCGTGCCCTGTCTGAACAGTCGCGCGTAGTGCGTTTGCCCGTTCATATGATCCAGCAGATAAATGCAATCAGCCGTACCGAGCAGCATTTTCTGCAGCTCTGGGGACGTATGCCGGAAGTTGAGGAACTGGCTTCCGAGCTCGGAATGTCTGCGGCGCGAGTAAGTTCCATTCGTAAAATGGCATATCAGAGTATCTCTCTTCAGGCTGCGATCGGCAATGATGAAGACTCAGGAGTGTTTTCCGACATCATATCAGATGCTTCTGCTGAAGTTCCTGGAGATGCGATGAGCAAGGCTGCACTCTATGAAATGCTCCATGAGATATTGCGTACACTTCCTGAGCGTGACCAGCAGATACTCATCTGGCGTTACGGGCTTTTCGGGCAGCCGGTACTTGCATTTGAAGAGATCAGCCACCGTTTCAACCTGAGCCGGGAGCGCATCAGACAGCTTGAGGCAAGGATAATGAAAAATTTACGTACTCCCGACAGATTGAAGCAGCTTGATGACAGGTGACTTCATATATCTGCCGGATATATATACGATTTTTAAAAGAATTTTACCGGAGAAACATTATGGCAAAAGTAGTCATAAGCAATATATCCAAGAGTTATGACGGCAAGACCCGTGTGCTCAAAGACTTCAACCTTGAAATAGCTTCCGGAGAGATGTTCTTTCTGCTCGGTCCCTCCGGTTGCGGAAAATCCACTCTGCTGCGCATCCTTGCCGGTCTGGTCGAACAGGATAGCGGCAGCATAAGTTTTGACGACGTAGATATCACTGATCTCCTTCCGGAAAAACGCCGAGCAGCCATGGTGTTCCAGAATTACGCTCTCTGGCCGCATCTCGACGTGTTTGAAAACGTGGCATTCGGACTTCGCAACGCCAATGTCAAGGGAGCAGAACTCAAAGAGAAGGTCATGGAGGCTCTGGAACTTGTACGTCTGGCAGACCTTGCAAAACGCAAAGTTCCCTCGCTTTCCGGAGGACAGCAGCAGCGCATCGCTCTCGCCCGCGCACTTGCCGTTGAGCCGAGTCTGCTGCTGCTCGATGAACCGCTTTCAAACCTCGATGCCCGTCTGCGCGATGCAATGAGAAATGAGATATCCCGTATCTGTGCGAAACGCAATCAGACTGCACTCTACGTCACCCATGACCGTCAGGAGGCTCTGAGTATGGCTGACCGTCTTGCTGTACTCAAAGACGGTTCCATCCGCCAGATGGGAACGCCCGAAGAGCTGTATGACTTCCCTGCTGACCGTTTCTGTGCGGAGTTTCTCGGTGATGTGAATATCATTCCCGGCAGAGAAGAGAACGGCGTGTTTGTCTCTCCGCTCGGAAATTTCAAATATACATGCAAATACCCCGAAGGAAAACTTTGCGGATTGATCCGTCCCGAAAGGATACGTTTTGCAGCAGACGGAGACGAGGGGGCGTTCAAAGCGCGACTCACCGGCAGAACTTTTCTCGGCGAGAGCTGTGATTGGAAAGCCGAAGCAAACGGAGTTGAGTTCTGTATCAGAGAGAGTGCTCCCCGCTCCAGAAAACTCAATGAAGAGGTTTCCCTCAAGTTTGATGAAGGATACTTCCAGCTTGTTCCGGAGCGTGACTGATGATAAAGCGTCTTTTGATTTGCGTCTGCATACTTGCGGCGCTGCTTGCACTTCCGTTTTTCCTGCGTCCGGCCAAGACACATGGAGCGGTAAACAGCGGCAACCCCGATCGCGTGGTGGTGATATCAGCCCACAACAAGGCTATGAGAGACGAGTATGTCACGGCATTTAAAAAGTATTACCTCGAAAAATTCCAGCGGGATGTCGAGATAGATTTCCGTTCTCCCGGAGGAACTTCTGATATCGCACGCTATATTCCGGATCGTTTTGAGGCTGAGTTCAGGCGTTATTTTGAAAGTGACCCCGCCAACGGAAAATGGAAGCGTGAGTATGCCGCGTTCACCGATCCGTCTCTCGACCGCAAGGGAGCTGATCCGGTGCTTGCAGCAGTACGCAAAAAATTCCTCGAATCCAATGTCGGCATCGGAATCGACGTCTTTGCCGGAGGCGGAACCTTTGAACACTCGCGCATGGCGCAGCGGGGATTTGCCGTGGATGGCAAAGTCAAAGAGCGTCATCCGGAGTATTTTGAGCATATTCCGATGACCTTCGGAGGAGATAATATCTGTGATCCGCAAGGCAGGTACTATGGTGTTGTTCTTTCCACATTCGGAATTTGCTGTAATCTCGACCGGATAAAAGACATGAAGTGTGAGCTTCCGCGCCGCTGGAGAGATCTTGCCGACGTGCGTTTTTACAATCTGCTCAGTGTGGCTGATCCCTCGAAGTCAGGTTCTGCAAACAAGTGTTTTGAAATACTTATCCAGCAGGAAATGGCGGAGGCAAAAAACTTTTCCGAAGGATGGTACAACGGACTTGCCGTCTGCCGCCGCATTTTTGCAAACTCCCGCAGTATAACCGACTCCGCAAGCAAGGTGGTGCGTGATGTCGCAACCGGAGATGCTGTCTGCGGAATGGCTATCGACACCTACGCGCTCAGCGAAGCCGCCTGGATGCGAAGCAGATTTGACGGAGTTGATCACCTCGTCTATATTACTCCCAAAGGAGGCACTGCAGTATCTGCCGATCCGGTTCAGATACTGCGCGGAGCTCCAAACAGGGTGGTTGCTGAGCGTTTTGTCGATTTTCTGCTTTCCAAAGAGGGACAGAAGCTGCACGCTTTCAAACCGGGCACCCCGGGTGGACCGGCGCTTCATGCGCTCAACCGACCTCCTGTACGCAAAGATATCTATGACAGCAAGTACAGTGAGTTCTATTTCCAGAAAGGGTATAATCCCTACAAGTCCGGAGCGGATTTTACCTATCGTCCAAAGTTGACAGGACGTTATTACAGTCTTTTGCGTGCTCTTATCAAATGCACCATGCTCGACACAGAAGAGGAGCTTAAAACCGCGTGGCAGGCGATCATTGCAGCCGGTGGACCTGAAAAAGTTCCTGAGGCGATGAAGTATTTTAATGCTATTCCATTCAGCTACGATGAGGCAGGTGCCGCGGCGGCAAAGCTGCGTTCCGCGCGCAGCGGAGCAGAGCTTGCAGCCATCTATCGTTCATGGAGTGAGTTTTCCCGGGAAAATCTGCGTAAAGCCGCAGAAACTGCCCGCAGAAGCGCAGGGCAGGGAGGTGTAAAATGATGAAATTGAGACGAGCCGGAGAGTATTTTATTCTCCTTTTGACCGCAGTTTTTCTCGGAGTCTTTCTGCTGCTTCCGATATTTACCGTCATTGGAGTCGGCTGCGACTGGGGACTTATCTGTGAAGTATTCCGCAATCCGATCTATGTGCAGGGACTTGTAAACAGCTTCAAGATAGCGGTCGTAACAACTTTTATAGTTTTTGTGATGAGTTTGGTACTGGCCCTGATATACGACCGCTTTGAGTTTCCCGGAAAACAATGGTGCGGTTTGTTGATGCTTGTTCCGATGATCCTGCCTCCGTTTGTCGGTGCACTTGGCTTTCAGCAGATACTCGGTCACTACGGAATACTCAATACACTTCTTGTGAAGTTGGGATGCTCCAGGATAGATTTCCTCGGTACCGAGTATAAATTCTGGTCTGTCTGCGCGATAGAGGCGTTGCATTTGTATCCCATATTTTACCTGAATCTGGTCACAGCTCTCGGAAATATGGATCCTGCGCTCGATGAAGCTGCCGCAAACCTCGGTGCAAGTAAGTGGAAACGCTTTGTTACCATCAAGCTTCCGCTCCTGAGGTCCGGAATCCTTGCCGGAGGAAGCATTGTGCTCGTGTGGAGTTTCACTGAGCTTGGTACTCCTCTGATGTTCGGTTATACCCGCACGACCGCGGTGCAGATACTCAACGGGCTCACCGAACTTGAAAGCAATCCTGTTCCTTACGCGCTTGTGTTGATAATGCTGGTATTTTCGGCGTGCCTTTACGCGGTATCCAAACTGGTGTTGGGCAGAAACTCTGCCGCTTCCGGAAAGGGAACGATGGGCAGCCGCGGTGTTGAGCTCGCCGGGGTCAAACGTTTTCTGCCTCCGGCGGTGTTCATGCTGGTGACGTTCTGCGCGGCACTTCCGCATATCGCGCTCATCTTTTCTGCGTTCAGTAAACGATATTACGGAACGGTACTTCCGGAAGGGTTTACATTGGAGTATTTTGAAGAGGCGCTTTCCAACAGTCTTGTGCTTCCGTCGATCGTCAACAGTTTGCGCTATTCGCTGCTGGCGATGGTGCTGGCGGTGATTTGCGGAGTTGCGGTATCGCTCGCTTCGGTGCGCTGGAAACTGCGTTTTTCAGGAGCCGCAGATCTGCTTGCCATGCTGCCGCTCGCCGTTCCGGGCGTCGTTGTGGCATTTGGTTTCCTTTCGATGTCAGTCCGTTATGATTGGGCGGCAAAGTGCTTTAATCCGGTGGAAAATCCCCTGTGGCTTCTTGCTATCGCCTACGCTGTGCGGCGTATTCCATACGTGGTCAGATCTGTCTCATCCGGACTTGAACAGACTCCGGAGGAGCTTGAAAATGCAGCCCGCAACTTTGGAGCCGGTCCTCTGCGTATCCTCACAAAGATAACTTTGCCGCTGATCGCAGCAAATATGCTGGTCGGAGGTTTGTTCGCCTTCAGTTTTTCCATGCTCGAAGTGTCAGACTCTCTCATTCTCGCTCAGAAGGCTCAGTTCTATCCCATTACAAGGGCATTGTATGATCTTGCGCAGATACTTGGAGCCGGTTCAAGCATAGCCTGCGCTTTCGGAGTATGGGCAATGTTATTTCTTGCTGCTACTCTTGCCGCGGCGGGAGTTCTGCTCGGTAAAAAAATCGGTGCAATATTTAAATTTTAGGCTCTGTTCACGACAAAGGTAGGTAAAAGTAAATAAAAAAGTTTTTCCGCTTTTCTTGAAAGGGTGAGATCCGCCGTCGCCAAGGCTATGGCGGGACAAGGGGAAAAGAATAACGAAGCCGACGTTCGGCTTCTTTTCTCGCGAAAAGAAGTTTTCCCGCTTTCCCCGCATCATCTCCCCATATCGGGAACAAAGCCAAATTTTAAACAGAAATATGCAAATTTATGAAGACCATACTTGAACATTTTGATATAACAGTCAAGGCATCTTCCGACAGGCTCGAGATATCCAACTCAAAACTTTGCCGCAGTTTTTCCCTTGAATCCGGTACGCTGAGAACGCAGTCTCTGCAAAACTCATCAAAACGGGAGTTTGCATCTCCACGTATAAGCGGAAGCGATTTTTCTTATATAGGATTAAATATGCCGGATTTCCCTGAACACCCCTGCCGGATCGAAGATATCACAGCCGAGGTCGTTCCGGGAAAGCTTTTTGATTCAGAGCATGTTTCCGTCAGAGTAAAAGTCACAGATGATTACCAGAGTGTGCGTTATACCGTGGAGTATTTCATCTATCCGTCGCTTCCGGTTTTGGGATGTCAATGCCGTATGATTTCAGATGTTATGCCCAATATCTATTGGAGTCACCGCAGGCGTTTTTGTCAGGAAGATAAGAAACTTTACAGTTCGACTGACTCTTTTGTAAGCTCTTCAGACGTGAGCTGCCGCTATACTGTGGAGTTTACAGGCCGTACCGATTATACAGATAATGTAGTCATCCGTCACGATATTGCCGGTGAAGGAGAGTATTGCGGAAACATTCTGGTCGCAACAGATAAAGATTCCGCTTGCGGTTTCGCTATCCTCCAAGAGGCACCTCCGTCGGCGGAGCGGCGGGATTTTGAACCATTTGATTTCAAAATTTCCTCGGGAAGCATAATATCATGTGCGTGGGGAGTCGCTCCCGAAGAGCTTTCTCCCGGCGTTGAATTCAGCTCCAACCGCAGTGTTGTGATATTGTTTGAAGATGATATGGATTTTGAGTGTCAGCTTAAAACCTATCTGCAAAAGCGTTTTCCGCAGATTCCGGGAGAGGCTTCTACTGTTACCGTCAATCCGTGGGGATGCGGAAGATTCCGCAGTCTCGTGAACAGAGATTTTTTGCTCGAAGAGATCAAGGCAACTTCTGATGTCGGAGCAACTACCTATCAAATAGATGACGGCTGGCAGGGCGGCGGCGGACTCGGAGAACTTGTAATCAACAACCGAAAAATGGATGTTGATTTCTGGCAGGTATCCGATATGCTCGGCGGTTCACTTGATGAGCTTATAGCCTGTTTCCGTCAAAACGGAATTGAGCCCGGATTGTGGGTTGCTCCGTCATTCAATGTTGAGTTTGAGGATTACCGCGAGTTTGCTGATCTGCTCTACTCTTTCTATGAGAAGTATGATATATGTATCTTCAAAATCGACGGAGTCAAAACCCGCACATGGAGAAGCGAAAATAATCTGCGTCTTTTGCTCGAGGATTTGAGAAAAAGGTCAAACGGAAGGATCAGATTCAATCTCGATACCACCAACGGACAGCGTCCCGGATATTTCCTTTTCCTTGAGTATGGCAATATTTTCCTTGAGAACCGATACATCTGTCACAAATGGGGTGTTGGATACCATCCGGAGCGGACACTCCGGAATCTGTGGAAACTTGCCCGCTATATGAGAAGTGAGAAGCTACAGATCGAAGTTGCGAATCCCGGCGATATGAATGAGGAGTTCTACATAAACAAGGGAGAATGTCTGCCCTCTGTGTACGACTTTGAATACTGGGTCGCGGTGACAATGTTTGCCAATCCGCTGATCTGGATGGCTCCTTCGACTGTCTCTAAGGAGAATAAGGATGTTCTGAAACGTATGATGACGCTCCACCGCCGAGAGGCTGAAAGCATCTTTGCCGGAACCGTTTACCCGGTTGGAAAAATGCCCGATGGCGAAACAATGACAGGATTTGTCTCTGTTTCAGACTCCGGAGTACAGCTTATCATCTTCCGGGAGAAAGATGAAGCCTCTGGAAAAGTTGAGATAAAAATTCCGCAAATGCGCGGTGACGCCATGAGCATAGAGGTTGTTTCCGGAAGCGGAATATGCCGCGTCATTGATGGAACAGCGTTGGTTGAAATCCCGGCGGCTCCGGGGTATCTCTGGGTGAAATTTGCACGATGAAGAGATCGTACGGAACAATTTTATTTGCCGCGTCACTCCTTGCTGCTCCTGTTGCCCATGCGGAGGTCTATCTTCTGGGCAGGGGAGCAGGATACGGTACAGCGGCAGGTAAATTTGCTTCGTCTGATATCGATCCGGTACACGTCGAAAAAGTGCGTTGCGGAAATCGCACGCTCGATCTTGAGATATACTCTCTGTCTGAGCCGTTTTCCGCGTTGCTTGCCAGACTGAAGGCAGACAGTAATGCCCGCGTGTCCCACAATGGCAGGACTTTGCGTTACCGCAAACGTTTTCCGGGAGGAGTAACCGAACACCTTCTGGTTACCGACAGCGGAAAAAATCTGGTTGCATTCAGAATACTTACTCCGTCAAATTTTGCGGCGGGTAAAGATTGGCATCCTGAGCTGCCGTCTCTGCCTGGCGGCGCAGTGAGTGAGCTCGTTATAGAGCTTCCAGAGCGCAACGCTGTTTTCGGAATGTTCAACAATGCGTTCGGTAATCCGCAGGGAAATATGCGCGCCGTCTCAAGCAATCTCTCAAGTGAGTGGAGTGCAATGTCCGACGAAAGCTTGATGCCCAATGGCAGAGGCGGAGTTTTCACCGGAAAAGGAAACCGTATATTACTGGTAGGCTTTTCCGATGACGGAACAGGTTTTTTCTATCTCAAAAAATAATGCAATATTCCCGACGTGGGCAGATGATGCGGGGGAAGGAACGAAACTTCTTTTCGCGCTTTCTCCACATCATCTCTCCATATCGGGAAAAGCTTTTTAATTGCAGAAAGCGCTAATTGTCGCCTGTCAGAATTCAGCAGGCTCTCTAAGAATTCCTTTCCAGAGAGAGATGTGTTCTCCCTGATAGGTGTAGTCTGAAGGGAGCAGATTATCCCATTTTCTGTCGAGAGTCTGCGGAAACTCTGTGCTTATAACGTAAACGACTTCTGCGTGCGGCGGCAGCTCTGAGATATTGTTTATCTGATAAACCGTTTTCCCTGTATAGAACAGCCCTCCGTAAAAGTCTCTGATATTGAATTTATAGAGCCGGTCGGCTTTTTCATTTTTCAGTACGCGGGTGATGTCAGCTCCCAGTTTGCGTTTTCTCTTTTCCTGAGCACGATACGGAGCAACTACGCTGCCGTAGAAGAGACCGCATACCACCGAGATGGTCAGCAGAAGCAGCCAAATCGGAGCGTTGCGTCTTCCGCAGTAGAAAAACACTCCGCATGCGGCACAGCAGCCAAACGCGGTGAAAAGTACGAGAGAATATAACTTATCATTTCTGAAAGCGATAGTTTCTGATATGCTTATCACTGAACCTATTGTGTCTTCAGGCAGAAATTTGAGGGCTGCGAAAGCTGCAAGCACCAGAAGGATGATGATTTCTCCGGTGATAAGCAGCTTGCGTATTCTGTTTCCGTAACGCCGTGTGCCGATATCATAGAAGATTCCAGTGAGTATTGCGAGCGGAGAGATCATATATATCATCTCTCTTGCATCATGACCCGGAAGAATACAGAGTGCGAGAAAAGTAGCCAGTACAAGAGTCCTCAAATATCTGCTGAGTATCGGAGTCTGATCTATTGTTTGAAGTGCGACGCAGAACGGCATCCATGCGATAAAAGTCCAGGGCATCAGTCTGATCGGAAGCATTCCGATAAATGCAAGCAGTTCAAACCAGTATCCAGAGTCTCCGATATTGCTGTATATCAATTCATGTATCGCGCTTTTTCCGGTGGTGATAGTGTATTGCAGAAGTTGTGTCGAGACCGCAAAAAGCAGAATGAGTACGGCTGTAATGAACCCCGGAGTGCGGAACTTTGATTTGACAGAAAGCGGTCTCCTGAAAAACAACATGGGGAATATAAAAAATATAAGCATCCTGAAGCCGCCTGAATAAAAGGCGCTGGTCATAATAAGCGCAGAGAGTATCCAGGCCTTATTCCAGTTAGCTTTGCGTATGCCGTAGTGAAAAAATACCATCTGGCTTGAGAGCAGCAGAAAGGCATTTGTGCTGGTGGGGTAGCCTTCGCTTGCCTTGTCGATGGTGAGCAGAGTTGTAAGCACCATTGCTCCTGCGGCAAAACCGGCTCTCGCGGAGCGGGCTGATGCGCTGAATCCGGCAACAGCTGCGGTCAGTATCAGCATAATGAGAGAGATTGTTCGCAGAGAAAACTCCATGGACGCTCCGGTTATACGGTTGAAAAGGGATACTGCCATCGGGTAGAGCACCCCTTCCTGCAACTGCGGAGTATGATGTGCGGTCGGAAACAGCGAAGCAGGCAGCTCCTGTGCCATTACTGCATAGAGACTCTCATTACGGAAAAGCTCCCTGCTGTTATCCAGCCACGGAAAGAAAATCGCAGATACTGCTGCAATCAGTATGACTGCAGCCAGTTTGGACGGAACCGGAAATTCTTTATACAGTCCCGATATTTTTCTGATTAAAAACATATTGTTATCCCATTGGTACAGGGTGAATATTGAACTTGGAATAATATAGCAAAGAAAACCCCCTTTTGCAAATGCACCGGGCACTTTAAAGAGCAAAAACAGCAGTTTTGTGTCCGCAAAGCTGATATTTCTTATCTTTTTTTGATTTTGTGCTTGACAATACAGGGAAATTGTGTTAGATTTTACACGTATTATATTGTCTGTTTGATAAATAGCTGAAAATATAACAGGAGAGTGTTATCTTGGCAAGAGATGCTGAATATATAATGACGCTGCTTCAGGAGTACGGAATGGTGACTCCTGAACAGATCTCGCAGGCGCGGACTTCCGCCGCGGAGGATACTGAAGAAAGGGACGCGATAGATTTCCTTATCGAGATG
This sequence comes from Lentisphaerota bacterium, assembly GCA_015061775.1. Classification (GTDB taxonomy): domain Bacteria; phylum Verrucomicrobiota; class Lentisphaeria; order Victivallales; family Victivallaceae; genus UBA1784. The sequence goes on from SUVY01000001.1 coordinate 30,107, forward strand.
CAGGCGATCAACGAAGAAGAGCTGCTCGCCATGCTCGCCCAGCAGTACGGTATGGAAATGATGAGCCTCGAAGGATACGATATTCCGCAGGAGGTCGTGTCCAGCGTGAGTGTTGAGGTCGCCCGCTACTATCACATCGTTCCAGTGGCGCGCCACAATGACGTTTTGACTGTGGCGATGAGTGATCCGAGCGATATGGAAAAGCTTGACACTCTGCGTTATTTGCTGGGTGGAGACGTTGAAGCAGTTGCTGTTCCCGCAAAACAGATCGAAAAGGCCATCGATAAATATTATGTTGAGGATGAAGAGCGCCTCAAGGCGATGATCAACGATAAAGATGTAAACAGCGTTGAAGTTCTGGTTTCAGAGGATGAAGAGACCAACGTCGGAGCGATGGATGACGATACTATTCCGATCATTCGTCTTGCCACCAAGGTCATTGTTGATGCTTACAAGATGAAAGCATCGGATATCCACCTCGAGCCGATGGAAAAGCGTTACCGCATCCGTTACCGCATCGACGGAAGTCTCCGCGAGGTCGAAGGCCCTCCCAAATACCTTCAGGCGAACTTCACCAGCCGCATAAAAATCATGTCCAGAATGGATATTACTGAAAAACGTATTCCTCAGGACGGACGTATCCAGATCTCGGTCGGAGACAAAGATATCGACCTCCGTGTGTCGTCGATCCCGACCGTGTTCGGAGAGAGTATCGTCATGCGTATTCTGGACAAGGCAAGTATTCAGCTTGATATTCCGAAATTGGGATTTTACGCTGACGATCTTGATCTTGTCAATAAAATCATCAACTATCCCGACGGAATCTTTCTGGTAACAGGACCTACCGGTTCCGGAAAGACCACAAGTCTTTACGCTTTTTTGAATACGATCAACACTCCTGCGCGAAAACTCATTACGGTCGAAGACCCGGTCGAGTATCAGCTTCCCGGTATCAACCAGGTGCAGGTCGATCGCCACGTTGATATGACATTCGCGGCGGCGTTGAGGTCAATGTTGCGTCAGGCTCCCAACATCATCATGGTTGGAGAGATCCGTGACGTCGAGACCGCCGAAATCGCCATCAACGCCAGTCTCACCGGACACCTTGTGTTCAGTACTCTGCACACCAACGACGCTCCCGGAGCCGTTACCCGTCTGGTCGATATGGGAGTCAAACCGTTCCTCGTTGCAACAAGTTTGCGTGCAGTTATGGCACAGCGTCTGCTCCGCCGCGTCTGCAAAGAGTGCCGCCAGGAGCATACTCCGACCGCCGGAGAGATTCGTATGCTTGACCTCTCTCCTGAATACCTTGCAAATCACAAATTTTACAAGGGCAAAGGTTGTCCCGTTTGCGGTTATACCGGTTACAAAGGACGTATCGGTATCTATGAGATATTCCTTATCACTGAGGACGTCGGCAGGCTGATTTTTGCGAACGAAACAAGCGGCAGGATCCGTGAGCAGGCGCGCCGTAACGGAATGCGCTCTTTGCGTGACGATGCCATGCGTAAGGCTGAAGCGGGAATTTCCTCTCTTGAAGAGGTGATTTTCGTGACCCTCCGTGATGATACCTGATAAACTCCATACAAGGTGAGAAAAGTTATGTTGGATATAGAAAGTACAGCGTTGATAGATCTTATCAACAGTGAATACGGACACTCCAATCCTGCGCTCAAGGGACACCTTGACGAGGTGGCGGAAGAGTGTGAGTCTTCAGGCAAGAGCGCCTTTGAAGTGATTGTAAACTACGGAATTTTCACTCCGGAGCAGCTTCTTGAAATAATGGCGAACAACCTCGGCTCTTATGTGTGGGATCCGCACATGGGAGATATCCCTCTTGAGGTGATAAATGAGATCGATAACCCGACTGCCCGTTCCCACGGTGTGATCCCGGTTTCCAGCGATGAGACGTCCATCTCTGTTGCGATGCGCAATCCGCTTGATTACCGTACGGTCGAAGCGTTGCGTTTCATTCTCGGCAAGGACGTGATTCCGCTCCCGGTGGATCCTGATATATTTGACAAGGAGCTCGAACGTTACTATCCTGAAAAGGTCGATACCGTTGCGGACATCGTCGCTCAGTTCGGAGAGTATGCCGAAGAGGAGATCGACGAAGACAGCGATGACCGGGCAAACGATGCTCCTATCATCAAGTTTGTGGAAGTCGTCATTCAGCAGGCTATCCGCGACAAAGCGTCGGATATCCACTTTGAGCCGTTTGAAAAGACGTTCCGGATCCGTTATCGTGTTGACGGCGCACTCTATGAGATGCCTCCGCCGCCGAAGAGTCTGGCGCGTCCTGTCATCAGCCGCGTGAAGATCATTTCCGGACTTAACATTTCAGAGCGCCGCCGCCCGCAGGACGGACGTATCCAGCTCAAATATAACGGCCGTCCGGTTGACTTGCGTGTATCCTGTCTGCCGACCAGCTACGGAGAATCAGTGGTGCTCCGCGTACTTGACCGAAGCGTGGTCAACCTTGAGCTTGATGCTCTCGGAATCGGTACCGATGTGCTGGCAAATCTCCGCGATCTTATTCGTCTTCCCAACGGAATCATTCTGGTGACCGGACCAACCGGTTCAGGAAAGACCACGACTCTTTATTCCGCACTGGGAGAGATCAATAACGTCGAAGATAAACTCCTCACCGCTGAGGACCCGGTCGAGTACGATATCGAAGGAATCATTCAATGTCCGATCAACGATGCCGTCGGAATGACCTTCCAGAAGGCACTCCGCGCGTTCCTGCGTCAGGACCCCGACCGTATTCTGGTAGGAGAGATCCGTGACTTTGAAACTGCTCAGATCGCTATCGAAGCGTCGCTTACGGGACACCTTGTGTTCAGTACGCTTCATACCAACGACTCTGCGAGTACGATTACCCGTTTGATGGATATGGGAGTTGAACCATTCCTTATCGCATCCAGTGTGGCTGGAGTTCTCGGACAGCGTCTTATCCGCCGCGTTTGCAACAACTGCAAAGCGTTTTACACTCCGACCGACCATGACCTCGAGCGTCTTGGACTCGAGCGTGGGCAGGTAGAGGGACACCAGTTCTGCTACGGAAAAGGTTGCAATATCTGCAATAACACCGGCTATAAAGGCAGAAAAGCTCTTACGGAGCTTATGGTGGTCAACCAGGAGTTGCGCGATATGATTTCCAATGGAACTCCGGCAAACATCCTGCGTGACCGTGCTTGCGAGATGGGTATGCGAACCCTGCGCGAAGACGGACTTATGGCGATTTTCAACGCAGAGACTTCGGTCGACGAAGTCGTGCGCTACACTTGATATTCCAATATATAAGGAGATAATTCAATATGCCGCAATTTGTATATACCGCGATGAATGCCCGCGGAAAAGAGATGAAGGGCAAAATCAACGCCGCCAGCGAAGAGGCAGCGATTGCAGATCTCAAGGCGAAGGGATTGTTCCCCACCTCCATCAAGGCAGCCGCAGCCGCAGCGACCAAGAAGAAAAAAGGCGGCGGAATGAACATGGCACTCGGTCCGATCGTTGTCAAGAAAAAAGATTTGACCGTGTTTACCCGTCAGTTGGCAATTCTTCTGGATGCCGGACTCCCGCTTATCCGCAGTCTGCGTACACTTGAAAAACAGTCCAAAAATGCTTCACTCAAAATAGTTCTCGGACAGACTGCAGATACGGTCGAAGGAGGAGCTACTTTCGCAGAAAGTCTTGCCCAGAACCCCAAGTCATTCGATAAACTCTATCTCAACATGGTCCGCGCCGGAGAGGCGTCAGGAGCTATGGAAATCATTCTTGACCGTCTGGCAAGCTTTATGGAAAAGGCGTCAAAAATCGCCGGTAAGGTCAAGTCAGCAATGATTTATCCTATCGTTATTCTGAGTTTGGCAACGCTGGCTCTTATCGGTATGATGATCTTTATCGTTCCCAACTTTGCTAAGATCTTCCAGGATCTTCTGGGACCGAAGGAGCCGCTTCCGGCTATCACCCAGGGACTTATATTTGTGTCCAAGACGCTGGTTTCCGGATGGTACTACTACGTCGGAGGCGTGGTGAGCATATTTGTTATATACAAAATCATCGTCTCCTTCAAGATGGGTAAATGGGGCAGGGACTGGGTTGTTTACAATATGCCGATTTTCGGAGACCTGGTTTCCAAGACTGCCATCTCCCGTTTCGGACGTACTCTCGGAACTCTGATGAGCAGCGGTGTGCCTGTGCTCGGTGCTCTTGCGATCGTTCGCGAGACCAGCGGTAATGAGGTCGTAGCAACCGCCATTCAGAAGGTGCATGATGCTGTGCGTGATGGAGATGGAATCTCCAAGCCGCTCGGCGATACCAAGATTTTTCCTGACATGGTTATTTCTATGGTCGAGGTCGGTGAGGAGACCGGTAAGCTTCCGGAAATGCTCAACAAGATTGCCGATACCTACGATGAGGAAGTCGATAACGCGGTCAGCGCACTTACCAGTCTGATCGAGCCGTTGATGATCGTTCTGCTGGCAGGTGTTGTCGGTACGATCGTTATCGCGCTCTTTATGCCTCTTACAACGATTATTACCAAACTTGCGGTGTAAGCAAATACTATTTCTCCGTTATGGATACGATACTTTGCAACATCGGCAATACGCATACTTCAGCGTGTTTGTGGAACGGTAAAGAGATTAAAAAACTGTTTACCGTTCCCACCGGAGAGTTTTCGCCGGATATGCTGGATGCAAATATTCCAGTTGCGGCGGCATGTGTGGTTCCTGCTGTGCGCAAAATGGTCGAATCGCACCGTTCCGATGTTTTTTGGGTGTCATCGGCGAATTGTTCCGGAAAGTTGGATTTCTCTCTTGTAGATGCGTCAACTCTCGGCGCTGACCGTGTGGCAAATGCTGTGGCTTTGACAGAATACGTTCCGCTTCCTGCGCTTGTTGTTGATTGCGGAACGGCTATCACCATTGAGATAATCGATCAGAACCGCTGTTTCCGCGGGGGGGCGATCGCCCCGGGCAGGCTGCTTATGCGCAAGGCTCTTTTCAACGGAACAGCGCAGCTTCCTGATATTCCGCTGTCGGAAAAAGTTCCTGAGTTTGCAGGCGTCGATACTGTAAGTTCAATGTGTTTTGGAATAGATCGCGGAGCGGTCGGCATAGTCCGTCAGCTTATTGCCGGATGTTGTGCGCAGTACGGTATACGCCGCTGCGTTGCAACAGGCGGAGATGCCGGATTTTTTCTCGATGCGATCCCTGAGCTTGAAAGTGCAGATGAGTTTTTCACGTTTAACGGTATAAGGATTGCTGCCGGAGTTTGATATGCAGAAGTTTAAGCTGTTTTTTTTGTTATTTGCAACCGCCGCTGTGTCTGCCGCAGACTATCCTTCAGTTGATCATCTGTGGAAGAGTTTTCAAAAGACCCGCGGAAGCTCGATTCATGAAAATCGCGTTTTTGTCCGTCCGGATCAGGAAATGCTCAAAGGCAAACGTGTAAACCGGGAAAACAGCAAGCGCCAGCAGGCTAACTTGCGTTTCCGTGCACGTCGTGAGGTTCGCCGGAATGCTCTGGATTTGCTTTTCCGCGATTTAGTTCCGGGAGAATCTGTCATCGCTCTGCTGGAAAAATATGATCTTTTCCATACCCGCTGTTATCAGGCTTGCGCGATAACTTCCCGTTATATATATGTTTTGGAAACAAATGAGGTTGCTTCCAAAGGAGTCTCTTTTTCCAAATATCCTCTTGACAGCGCACATGTACAAAAGTTTACAGCTATATGTAAAGAGCTCCGCAACTCAGATGGAAGTTGTGAGTTGATAGACTCCAGAAATTATCCTGCGTTCCTTTCTGTCAATCTCGGAAAAGGCAAGTGGGAGACAGTTGTTTTCTCTGCGCAGGCGAGTGTTTGGACTAATCCAAACGAGAAACAGAGATGGTATTTTGATAATGTAAAAAAGATCATGTCGGTCGTTTCTGAGATCGAGCTTGTTTTCAACAGCCGTCAGGTTCCTCCAGTTCCGATCAGAAAATGAGTTGTTGAGTAGATTTGTTTAAATACTGTTAAGATTGTTGCAAAACGGTATTTATTGTGCTATTTTATAGTAGTTTGCCGATTTACAGAATCAGGAGATGGTCTTTTTTTATCAGATATTTTCAGGAGTACATTATGTCCGAGCAATACCGCATACTGCTGGTTGAAGATGACGCGACGATTCGCAATCTTACCCGTATGCATTTGAACATGAACGGTTTGGAAGAGGTGTATTCTGTTGCTGACGGCGAAAGTGCCTGGAAACTCGCCAAAAGGATACATCCGGATGCCATACTTCTCGATATAATGCTTCCCGGTGTGGACGGACTTACGCTGCTGAAAAATTTTCGTTCCGAATTGGCATTTCAGGATACGGTCATTATGCTCATCACAGCAAAAGTCGAGGACGGAGACATCATTGCAGGTCTTGAAGCAGGTGCCGACGATTACATTTTAAAACCGTTCAGCAATCATGTTCTGCTCGCCAGATTGCGCGGTCATCTGCGCCGCCGCAGCCAGGATGGGCAGACGGTGTTTTTCGGAAACCTCTGTATGGATGGCGATTCGCGCATTGCCCGTCTTGGCGGAGTAAAAATATCCCTGACGGCGGATGAGTTTGATACGCTTTTGCTGCTTGCCAGCAATCCCGAAAAGGTTTTTACACGCCGCCAGATAATCGATAACGTCAAAGGCGGAGATTACCCTTCGACCGATCGAGTTGTTGATATCCGTATGATGAAATTGCGGCGCAAGCTCGGTGATTGGGCTGAGCATCTGGTGACCGTACGTGGAGTAGGGTACAAAGTCACCGGTTTGTGATATCCATGCGTACAATACAAATATATTGGTTTTTTCCGCTCTTCGTCGCTGTCCTGGTTGGTGCAGTTGTGGCAGTGATAGATTTTCAGGTCACAAGTTTTCGCAACTCCTATTTTGCAGCACTTGAACAGGAAATTGGTCTTCGTAATCATCTTTTTGTCGGTGTATGCAAAGCCATGATCGAGCAGAAAATGGATCCGAAAAAAATGGATCTCTATTTCCGCAAACAATCAGAAAACCCCTTCATTCTGCGGATAAAAAAAGTCGGAGGTCCGACCGTCTTTGAAACATCGTCGTCGCCAGACAGTTTCCGTCGTATGCTGCAAGTACAGCGTATCCGGAATATCATGCGCGGTCCTGCACGGGACGAAGTCTTTTTTGAGTATAACCCATACCACAAAACCTACTTTGCCTACAATGCCATGACGTTTTCCTGCAGCAACAATAAATACGTTTTGATCATGGCAGAGAAATGTGATAGTGTAACGAGACTTGTGCGTCTTTCTGAGTTTGCGATATATGTGTTCAGTACAATGGGAATCGTGATAGTCGCAGGATTGATAATTTATTTTCTCGCTCAGGTAAGATCTCCTCTCAAGCGTCTTAAAGTAAGTACCCGCGAAATCGCGTCAGGAAATTTCGATTATCCGGTTTATGTTCCTCGGACAGGAATAGTTAGAGAGATCGCCATGAGCGTCCGGGATATGGCGGAACATCTCAAAGGGCAGATATTGCAGCTGCGGAGATTTGAGACGCAGCGCAGAGAGTTTTTTGGAGCTATATCCCACGCAATGAAAACTCCGCTTACCGGAATCCTCTCTGCAGTTGAAGGCATCGAGCAGGGTGCATTGGAAAACCCTGAATATCGCAAGGAGTGCATAAATGCGCTCAAACTTCAATCTGGAAGATTATCGGAGCTGCTTCATGAGTTTCTTGCACTGAATACCATCGAAATGCTTGAGTCCAAGAAAGAACGTGATTTTACGCCTGCATATCTTGCTGATATCCTGTACGAAGCAACCGAAGGATTTTTTCACAACAAGAACTGTCCGGAGTTTATTTTTGAAACAGGGGAGTATGAGGAAAAGGAGATATGCGTAAATCAGAAATTGCTGGTACAGGCATTTGAAAATCTTTTTTACAATGCGATCCTGCATGGAGGTGCAACGCGTATATCTGTCAGGGTTTCTGTGTCAGGCGGCAAATCTGCTCTTACCATAGATGTATGTGATAACGGAACAGGAATTCCTGTCAGCGACAGAGAGAAGGTTTTTGAGCGTTTTTACAGTTCACTTAAATCAAAAAACAATCCGGTTCCCGGCAACGGTCTCGGACTTGTCATCGTCAGGCGCGTGATAGAGCTGCACGGCGGTACGATCGCGGTAGTAGATGGTTACGGAGAGTGGAAAACAGTTTTCCGTATCATACTGCCTGTTTCCTCTGAAGATATTTGAGGACAACATGCAAAAAAAATCCGGAATACCATCAGGTAATTCCGGATTTTTTGTATCGCAAAGTTTTTTTACAGATCAGTCGGCCTTGGGGAAGGGAACGTTGTTCTGTTCGTAAACCTGCTGCATTACAGCGATGCGGCGACGGATGTCTTCAGGTTTGATTTCCTGAGGTTTGCCTTCGCGGATAGCTGCGTACAGAGTGTCGTAAAGCTTTTTCACCGGTGCGGGAGCGGGAGCAGCGCCAGCTCCGCTGTCTGCGGCGGCTTCAGGTTCCCAGGTCTCGGTGATGTACTCGAGTTTCTCTGAGCAGTAAACTCTGCCTTCGAGAGGAACGATATCGAGTTTTTTCTCAGGATACTTGCTCCAATCAACGTATTTCCACTCAAGTTTCTTGGTGTTTCCTTTGAGGGTACCGGCGGTACCGCAAACCAGCCAGCGGTCAACGGGCAGGGCGGTGGTTGCAGAAATGATAAGCTCGATCTGCGGAGACTTATCTCCGTAAATGGTGACGTTGAATTCATCTTCAGCGTCTCCGCTTGAGAGGCTGTTTCTGATGAAGGAGCAGACTTTGGGCTCTTCTTTGGTGCCGAAAAGTTCAAGACCGTGGTCAAAGAGGTGCGGACCGTTATTGTAAAGCTGGCCGCCTCCGAATGCGCGGCTGGTCTGCCAGTCCCAGCGGCGGGTGAAGCCGCTCCAGGCGATACGGATATATTTGATTTCTCCGAGCACTCCGCTTTTGCAGATCTCGAGGACTTTCTGGAAGTCCTCTTCGTAGCGTCTCTGCTGGAAGGGCTGCAGGATCTTATTGTTGCGTTTAGCGGCGGCAATCATTGCATCAACGTCATCGGTGTTGTATCCGAAGGGTTTTTCGCAGAGGACGTGTTTGCCGGCATCGAGAGCCTTGATGGCATATTTTGCATGGCTGAAGTTGTAAGTTGCGACGATGACGAGTTCGACATCTTTATCTGCGAGAAGCTCTTCAGCTGTGGCGTAAGCTTTTGCGTCCGGAAACTCTTCATGTGTACGACGCTCCGGGATCTCGTCACAAATAGCGACGATGTTGAAACGGTCGCGCATTTTGGTTATTCCGCTTGCGTGGATTCCGCATCCGCTTCTTCCGAAACCAATGACACCTACTTTAATGGGTTCCATGATAGTGTACTCCTTGTTTATATCAGTAGAGATTGCGTATGTTTTCGATGGACTTTTTGGTGCACTCTACGGCATCAGGACCTTCGTATTCGACAACCGCAGAAATGATGTGCTCCATCTCTTTGAATTTCGCGAGAGTTTCCGGAAGTTCGAGAGCACCTTCTCCGACGATGGAGTCAACGTGTTTGCCGTTGCGGCTCCAGGTAAAGTCTTTGAAGTGGATTCCGTACATGCGGTCACCGAAGAGCTCCATCCATTGGACGGGATTTTCTTTCTCAGTATGAATGCACCAGGCAGTATCAAGGCAGAGACCGATGCGGTTGGAAAATTTGCTGTAAACGTATTTCATGATGGTAGAGTTTCCGAGCCAGTTGTATCCGCCGTGGTTGTGGACAGCGGTGGGGATGGAATACTCTTCGCTGAATTTTTCCATGATGCTGAAAGTGGTTTCCCACTCTTCAGGGTTGCAGCTGAAGCTTACCAGAGGAACGTTGGCAAGTTTTGCGAATTCAAAAAAACGTCTGTTCCAAGCCTCATCCGGCTTTGCCATGACGACGCCGAGACCGGAAATAGCAACTCCGTTGTCATTGTAGTCAGATGCGATCTTGTCCCAAGTTTCGGGTTTGTCGTAGTCGATGTGGGTACCGGACAAATCAGCGGTGATACCGCAGCACTCTCTGATCGCCTTTGCACACTCGGCATTGTCTTTTATTTCGCGGAAAGAGAAGGTCTTTACGCCGATAAATTTCTGCAAGTCAAACATTTTTTCCTCCTGTTGTTATTTTCAGGTGTTTAAAATTTTTCTGTACCTTGTTATAATATAGCAGTTTTTTTCAAAAATGTCGTTCAAACTCAAATCAAAAACGTATAAAATCCGCTCAAATGCTGCTTGGGGTAACATTTGTTTCGTTCTTGAATACAGTGGCGAAATGCTGTGGAGAAGAGAATCCTGTCAGATAGGCAGCTTCGCTTATGGAAAGCCCTTTTTCCAACATTTTTCTTGCAGCGTTTATTCTGAGAATACGGTATTTTCTCATGACAGATACGTTGAAGTGTTTTTGGAACGCGCGTTCAAGTCCAGCTCTGGATATTCCAACAAGCCTTGCAATGTCGTCGAGTTTCAGCGGAGTTTCCAAGTTTGACATCATAAGTTGTTCTGCTACGTAACACGCCTTGTAAGAGCCGTCATCAAGGTAGGAAAATGCGCTGAAGTCTATGTCAAACATTTCGGCGGCAAGATAATTGAAACGCATTTCAACGATGCTGGATGGTTCAATTTTTCCAGCAATCGCATTGGCGAGTTTATCTGCTGTGGCATACTGATAGTCATCCATCTTCATATAACGGATATTTTCAGTGAGGGTAATTTCGTCATTGAAAATAGAGATGATGGCTCTTCCTGAGTCGGAGAGACACTCAAGACTCCGGAGTTTTCCAGGAGCGATAATTATCGCATCACGGTCTTTGAGGATAAAATTGTCTTCATCGCAATGGTATGATACCTCTCCTTCGAGCACCGCATAAAACTGGCAGTTGTCGTGACGGTGCGGAGCAAAGCTCAGACCTTTGTGAAGTTCTGTCACGTGCATGTGCTGAATATTGAACAGACTTTTGGAATCACTCATTTATTTGCAAATGCTCCATGATCGTCCGTTTTTGCCTTTCACCAGTTGAAGCGGTGTTTGAAAAACGGTACTGAGTTTGTTTTCGTCCAGCAGGAACTCGGTTTTCCCTTCGGCGAAAATTTTTCCTTGAGACAGCAGAATACCATATTGGAACAGCGGAGTTATATCCTCTGTCCTCTGAGTTATATAAATTATAGTAAGGTTTTGATTGTTTGCCGACAGAACATCCAGTTCTTCCAGCAGTTTCTCCCGTCCCGCCGGGTCAAGAAAAACACAGGGTTCGTCAAGAATCAGCAGTTCCGGAGAATTTATCAGAGCTCTTGCGATAAGAACTCTGATCTGCTCTCCGCTTGACAGCGTATTGTAAGTGCGGTCAGCCAGAGTGCGAATGGAAAATTTTTCCATCTCCTGATTTGCAATCAAAATTTCTTCATCTGACGGTTCCCGGAAGAGACCGATAGAGGAGTCGAATCCAGATAGAATGATGTCTTTGACCGTCGTTCCGGTAAATCCAAACTCATTGAGCAGCGGACTTGCTGCTCCGATGTGGCGACGCATTTCTCTTATGTCGCTTTCTCCGAAACGTCTGCCGAGTATCTCTACATCTCCTCCGTAAGCCGGATAGAGGTGTCCGAGCAGCAGTTTGACAAAAGTTGTTTTACCGGAGCCATTTGGTCCCAGGATAAAAGTGTGTCTTCCCTGCGGAATATCCAGATTTATTCCGTGCAGGATCTCTTTGCCGTCGCGGAAAACGCAAACGTCGGAAAGTTTTATGACACAATCATTCATCTTGAGTTATTTTTTTTATACTCCAGCCACCTGTCGCGCAGAAGTTTTCCGCGGGCAAAATCTTTTTCAAAGGAGTCGAAGTCTCTGTCGCGTATTTCCTGTTTGAATTTGTTGTAGATCTGATCAAATTCTTCAAGAGCGTCAAGGACTGCTTCCCTGTTGTGTTCAACAATTTCTCTCCACATCTGCGGATTGCTTGAGGCTATGCGGCAGGTGTCGCGGAATCCAGTAGCACAACCGCGGAAAAGTTCCGCCTCGGTGTCGCTGTCTCTCGCATCAAGGATTCCTGTCGTAAGGGCAGAAGCAAGGACGTGCAGTACATGGCTTGTTCTTGCCACAATGGCATCGTGGTGTTTTGCGTCGATAACAGAAGGGTGGGTCCCAATGCATTTCCAGAGCGAAAACAGTTGATCCACCGAGCTTTGCGGCGCGTTTTGCGCCGGAGTGATGAAGACGTCGGCATTTTCATACAGGGTCGGGAATGCCGCATAAAAACCGCTTTTTTCAGTACCAGCCATTGGGTGGCTTCCTATATAGAATACTTCGGCTGGCAGCGTTGCAGACTGTTTCAATATACTCTCTTTTATGCTTCCGAGATCGGTGATAGTGCTGCCTTTTTTCATGCAATCACCGAGCAGGGGAATATATTCGAGTATCTGCGGAATAGGCATGGCGAGAACTACGATGTCGGCATTTCGTACAGACTCCTGTGGAGTATCAAATACCTCATCAACGACATCGTAGTTGATCGCTGCTTTTCTGATCTCTTCGCGGCGCGCCCAGCCCGTGCGGAGGATGTTTTTCCCCCGCAGAGCCATGCCGAGCGAAGCTCCGAGCAAACCGAGTCCTATTATGGAGACGCGAAGCTGATTAGAGTTCAATTGCAAGTCCGTCATAAGTGACTGTCATATTGCGCGGGGCAAAAAACTCCACCAGACGGTCGTGGTTCGCCTGACCGTTGTGAGAAAAGTGATTTACGTAAACCGGAGTATCTTTGCTGATGCAGTTCATCTCAAGCAGTTTGTCTCTGAACTTCACAGTGGTATTCACTCCGAGGTGTCCATTGGGCAGATCGGGAACTCCGAAAGAGCAGGTTGATTCGATAACAGCGGTATCGAGTTTGACGCCCTCGAGCATTTTCCAGCTGTCTTCAAAGAGCAGACCGGTGTCGTTGGCGATCAGGAGATTTTTATTTCCGCGTCTGATGACAAATATCATTGCTCCGAGACCGGGCGCGTGGTTAGCCGGAATGGCCAGGATTTCCATATCACCATCCTGAGTCCATTTGCCGGGAGCAAGCCTGACCGGATTGATGTTGAGGGTTTTGAATTCAGTACCGGTGAATTTGAGGAAAGACTTCAAAGTTTCATGGCTCGCAAAGACATTGATAAGGTGACTTACGTGGCTGAAATTGGGAGACAAACGGAAACCAAATTCAAGCGGGGACATGTGATCTTCATGCGGGTGAGTGAAAAGCACACGCTTGATCAAAGTAAGATCGACATCGAACTCCATGCTCTGCCAGTAGCTGTCAGGTCCGAAATCAACGATGGTATCGTCATCGATAAAGTAACTGCAGCGGCGGCGGAGCTCTTTTCCTTTGAGCTGTTTGGCTTTGCGGCATACATCACACTCGCACCAGAGGGCGGGAATTCCCTCGGCGGCAGCGGTTCCGAGAAATTTGACTTTCATTGCAATTGTCCTTTATATAATATTGATTTTCCTCAGTTTGTCAAGTTCAGACAAGAGCAGAGGGGTGAAGTTTTTACGATTTTTCTCATCGAACAATGCTTCTTTTGACCAGAAGCGCAGTTCATCTATTTCGCTTTCCTGAAAACGGAACGGGCCTGGATGCCTCAGGGCAAAAACTCCGGCGTCTTCACTTTCGATAGAGTTGCGTACCTTTTCGACAAAGAGCCACTCGAGTTTTACATCGCCAGAGATTCCGAGCTCTTCGGATAGCTCTCTTTTTGCTCCGGCAAGATAATCTTCGCCTGCGTCAAGATGACCTCCGACAGCAGTATCCCATTTTCCGGGCTGTATATCTTTGGTCATCTTGCGTTTCTGGAGCAGGATGTCACCGGTATCCGGGTGGATGACCACAACGTGAGCCGTACGGTGAAGCAGGGCTGGATTGCCGTGACATTCGCTTCTCAGAGCAGTTCCGATGCGGTTTCCCGCATCATCATAAATATCGAAGAACTCTTTTGCCATGGTGAGCTTTTACTTGCGGATTATTGAAAGCAGTTCGTCGCGTTTTGCTTCCATAAGTTCTTTTGTATCGGCTTCAACGATAAGCCTGAGCAGGGGTTCGGTGTTCGACGCACGGACATTGAACCACCAGTTGCTGTATTCAGAACTGATTCCGTCAAGCTCATACATGTTGCCATCGGCATACTTGCTTTTGAGTTCAGCGAGAATGGGAGCTACATCTTTTACCTTGGAGTTGATCTCTCCGCTTGAGAAATACTTTCTGAGCGGAGCAACAAGTTCGCTGACCGGAACCGCCTTCTTGGAAATCAGATTGGCGAGCATGATGAATGCAAGACCCTGGGATTCGGCGGTGAAGTTCTGTTTGAAGTAGTAGTGTCCGGAAAGCTCTCCGGCAAATACCGCATCATTTTCTCTCATCTGAGCCTTGATGAATGCGTGACCGACGCGGGACTGGATGGCAGTACCTCCGTTTTCACGGATGCACTCCGGAACGGCGCGGCTGCTTCTCAAGTCATAGAGGATGGTCGCAGGTCCTCCGGAAAGGATATCCTGGGCGATGAGAGCGGTGAAGAGATCCATCGGAATGATCTCGCCTTTATCATCAATGAAGCCGCAGCGATCGGCGTCGCCGTCGAAAGCAGCTCCGAAGTCAGCTCCGACTTCTTTGACCTTGGCGCAGATGGCATCGAGGGTGTCGAGCTGAAGCGGATTTGCTTCGTGATTTGGAAATGTTCCGTCAAGTACATCGTACATGGGGACGATGTCAAAAAGCTCGGTGATTCCGGCTATTTCGTAAAGTCCCATCGCGTTGGCGTAATCTACTACGACTTTGAGTTTACGGTCAGCGGGTTTGATAAAGCTCTTCAGGAACTTTGCGTACTCCGGCTTGATATCATAAGTGGAGAGAGTTCCCTGATGTTCAGATTTTTTCCATGAACCCTCAAGGGCGATCTTTTTGATATCCTGTATTCCGGTCGCTCCGGAAATCGGAACGGCATTGGCTTTGCAGAGCTTGAAACCGTTCCACTCGCCGGGATTGTGGCTGGCGGTGATCATGATGCTTCCGTCAGCTTTGAGAGTTCCGTTTGCGAAATAGCTCTGGGGAGTTGAAGAGAGACCGAGGTCGATGACGTCAGCTCCCTGAGCCATCATTCCGCGGCTGATTCCGCGGAAAAGCTCCTCTGAGTGCGGACGCATATCGCGGCCGACAACTACTTTTTTTGCTCCGGTGAACTCAATGTAGGCGCGGCCGATTTTTTCTGCGACTTCTTCATTGATGTCACAGGGATAAACTCCGCGGATGTCGTATGCTTTGAAAATTTCTGCCATTTTAAAAAATCCTGTTTAAATTATTTGTGATCACAGCCGCATTCGCATGAGCCGTGGTCATGGTCGTGGTCGTGTCCGCAGTCGCAGTCATCACCGCAGCAGCAGTCGTCTGAGAAAAACTCTTTGAGCTGTTCAACGACTCCTTCAGGAGTGAATCCGAACTTGTCGGCAAGCACTTTGTAAGGAGCAGATGCTCCGAAGTGATCGATTCCGATGGAGAAGTTTGCGAGCTGTCCCCAGCCGTAGGTGGTTCCGGCTTCGATGGAGATAACGGCGGGGCAGTCTGCGGGCAGGACACTTTCCTGATACTCATAATCCTGTGCAGCAAAGAGCTCCTGGCTGGGCATGGATACTACGCGGACCCTGACGCCTTCTGCTCTCAGAAGTTTAGCTGATTCGATTGCAAGATTGACTTCGCTTCCGGTGGCGAGCAGGATGATGTCGAAATCCTCCTCATCATCGACGACGAACGCTCCCTTTGCCACATCGACGTTTTTAGCTGTCTCGGCGGAGTAGGGGGCAAGGTTCTGGCGGGTGAGCAGCAGGGCGACAGGACCATCCGTCTCGAGAGCGACAGCCCAGGCCTGGGCGACTTCATGCGCCTCAGCGGGACGGATAACGGTCATTCCCGGAATGGTGCGGAGCATAGCGATCTGCTCGATCGGCTCGTGGGTGGGACCGTCCTCTCCTACATAGAATGAGTCGTGGGTGAAGACGTAAATCTGATGGAGACCTTGGATCGCAGCAAGGCGGATCGCGGGTTTCATGTAGTCAGAGAACACGAAGAAGGTCGAGGTGTACGGAATGACATTTCCGTTGAGAGCCATACCATTGCCGGCGAGACCCATCGCAAGCTCACGGACTCCGAAGTGGAGATTGCGTCCTGCCGGGTTGTCAGCGGTGAAATCACCTCCGTTTTTGATCTCGGTTTTGGTTGAGGGGGCGAGGTCGGCTGCGCCTCCGATAAGGCTGGGAACAAGTTCAGCTGCCTTCTGGAGAATGATTCCGGAGCTCGCTCTTGTTGCGATGGGTTCATCGACCGGAGCGACGGCAAGAAGCTGCTCCTTGATATCCTCAGGAACGGAGCGGTTGATATATGAGTAGATAAGATCAGCACGTTTCTCGTCTTCTTCGAGGAATGCCTGGAATTTTTCTTCCCATGCGGCAGCTTCAGCAACGAGTTCTGCGCTGCGGTTGTCACAGTACGCTCTCACGTCTTCAGGAACGAAAAACTCTTCCTCCGGCCAGCCGAGCTTCTCTTTGAGCGCGGCGATCTCTTCGACTCCGAGCGGTTCGCCGTGGCTGGATGCTTTGCCCTCTTTGGTGGGAGCCTGATATCCGATCTTCGTGTGACCGATGATCAGGGTCGGACGACCGTCTCCGTTGTTGATGGCGTCATCAAGGGCAGCATCGCAGAGTGCAGGATTGTTGGCGTTTTCGATTTCAACAATACGCCAGTTGTAAGCTCTGAAGCGGGCTGCGACATTTTCAGAGAACGCGCGGTCGGTTGAGCCTTCGATGGATATATTGTTGCTGTCATAGAAGACGATCAGCTCATCGAGCTTGAGGTGTCCGGCGAGACTTGCAGACTCGGAGGTGCATCCCTCCATCATGCAGCCGTCTCCAGAGATGACGAAAATGCGGTTCTTATAGAAGCCGCTCTTATCAAGACCGGTCTTGGCTGCGAAATGGCGGTCGGCGATAGCCATGCCGACTGCGGAGGAAAATCCGCTGCCGAGGGGACCAGTAGTGATGTCAACACCGTCGGTATGTCCGAATTCAGGATGTCCGGGAGTGAGGCTTCCCCATTGACGGAATGACTTGAGCTCTTCGATATCCAGTCCGCAGTTGAAGAGGTGGAGCAAACTGTAAAGCAACATTGAGCCGTGTCCGGCTGAGAGAACAAATCTGTCGCGTCCTATCCACCGGGGATTGTCGGGGTTGAATCTGAGATATTTATCCCAGAGAGTAAAGGCGTAATCGGCGCATCCCATTGGCATACCGGGGTGGCCGCTTTTTGCTTTCTGGATGGCTTCTGCTGAGAGAACACGGATGGTGTCCGCCGCCTTGGAGGCAAGTTTTACGTCGTACATGTTTATAATCCTTATTTTTTTTGCACTTTTTACTGGCAAAATTTTGATATCAGTATTATCTTTAATAAAAGGTAATATGTATTATAGATAAAATAACACGCGGGAAGCCGAAAAACAAGTGCGACTTGCCGAAAAAGAGACGATTATGACGGAACGATTTATTACTTCGACGCTGAATAAGCGCGATACAGCCAAAGAAACGACGCTGAGACCTCCAAGTTTTTCCGAGTTTCCCGGGCAGGCGAAGGTCAAGGAGCAGCTTGAACTTTTCGTCAAAGCGGCAAAAGCAAGGGAAGAGGCACTCGACCATATATTGTTGAGCGGACCTCCGGGATTGGGAAAGACCACACTTGCTTATATTATAGCTAATGAGATGGGAACCAAACTCAAGAGCTCAAGCGGTCCAGCCATCGAGAAACCCGGAGATCTTGCCGGACTGCTCACCAGTCTCGAACCGGGAGATGTGCTTTTTATTGATGAGATACATCGCCTGAGTACCACCGTTGAAGAGTATCTTTACAGTGCTATGGAGGATTTCTTTATAGATATCATGCTCGAGCAGGGTGCCGGTTCAAGGAGTGTGCGTCTGAGCGTTCCCCGCTTCACCCTCATCGGAGCCACTACACGTCTCGGAATGATTTCCGCTCCGCTTCGCGCCCGTTTTGGAGTAAACATCCGTCTCGACTATTATGATCCTGAGAGTCTGAGCAAAATATTGAAGCGTTCAGCTGATATCCTCAATGTCGGACTTGAGGACGGCGGAGCCGATGTGATAGCCGGACGCTGCCGCGGAACTCCGCGTATAGCCAACAATCTTTTGCGCCGTGCGCGGGATTACGCCCAGGTGAGGGCTGACTCTGTGGTGACTTCAGAAGTAGCTTCTGCCGCGCTCGAAATGCTGCAGATAGATACCGATGGACTCGATGAAATGGATATCCGCATACTTGAGACCATCATCAGCAACTTTAACGGCGGTCCTGTCGGATTGAAAAATATAGCGGTGTCTGTCGGAGAAGAAGAGGACGCTATCGAGGACGTTTATGAGCCGTTTCTTATTCAGAAAGGCTATCTTACACGAACTCCGAAAGGAAGAGTTGCTACTCCGAAAGCCTGGCGTAAACTGGGTCTGGATAAGGCAACCGGCAGAGAAATGGAACTGTTTTGATAAGGGAGGATCATCTAATGAGTGCTACGTGTCTTGATGAACTGCTGAAGCTTCAGCAGCTTGATCTGCGTCTGCGCGACCTTGAGCTGCGCCTCAAGACTATTCCGCAGGAAATGAAAAGCATGATATCCAAGCGTGATGCCATTCTCGCAAAGACATCTGCCGCCGCCAATGCTGTGCGCCGCATAGAGCTCGATATAAAATCGTCTGAAGCAGAAGCGTCGCGTCTGCAAGCCGAAAATGCCAAACTCCTTCAGCAATCAAGTCAGGTGAAAAAGCAGACCGAGTATCAGGCCATGCTTCAGGCTATTGAAAACAACAAAAAGCATATATCTGATGAGGAAGAAAAAACTATACTCCTTTATGATGAGCTTGAAGCGGCAAAGAAAAATTATGTCACCGTCAAAAAAGACAACGAAGATGAGATAAAAATCATCAAGTCAGAGTTTGACGAAATGATAGATTTTTCCAAGAAGGTGGAACTGGAGATCGCTAAGCTGAAAAAGGCTCGTCCGGAATTGCAGAAGCAGATCCCTCCGGATATTTTTTCTACCTACAGCCGTCTGCTCAACGGCAAAAATGGAACTCCTCCTGTGTGTGCAGTTGAAAACGGCATTTGCGGAGGCTGTCATTTGAGAGTGACTCCGCAGACTGAGAATGATATATTCCGTGAACGTATGGCAGTTTGCGATAACTGTCAATGTTTTGTTTACCTTCCGGAAGAGTGACCATGAGCAAAACAGACTACGCAGAGATCATAACCCGTGCCGTCGAGTCGGATGAGGTGGACTATAAGGCGCATCAGTCGTGGAATACCATGACCCGCACCGCCAAAGCAAAAATAGTCCGTCATCTTGCCGCATTTGCCAATACGCGCGGAGGATATCTGGTGATCGGTGTCGGAGAGGATAACTCCGGCTATCCTGGAGTCCTGCAGGGATTGACCGATGACGAGGCAGCAAGTTTTGATCCGAGCAAAGTCGGGGCGTTTGTCAAAAATTATATAGAGCCTCCGATCGATTTTACGATCGAGCGTCCATTGGTAAATGGTAAACGTTTTGCTGTTTTTGCGGTAAAGCCGTTTTCAACCATGCCGCACGTCTGTTGTCAGGCTGTGGAGCACGAACTCCGGGAAGGTGTTTTTTATATACGTACCAAAGATGCCTCAAGCCGTCCTGCAACGCGGGCATTTGAACTTCAGCAGCTTATCCAGCGGGCCCTGCGCAATCAGCGCGAAATGCTCGGAAGGATGCTGCGCGGAATCCTCTATGAAACAAATACAACTATGACTTCGACCGATCAGTCCGGGGTTGTCGAACAGATACACTCTGCGTGTGAATATTTCAGCCGCCGCCGCAAGCCTGATGACGGGCAGGAGTATGCGTTTGTCCGTTTGACGGTAATTCCGGACGGGAAACAGGAACTTCCTGTTTCAGCCATGCTTGGAGTGGTCGCAGATGAACATCTCGCTCAGATATTTGAAGAAGATGTTTCCGTTTCTCAGATACACGAAGTGAGTGTCGGAATACGGCGTATGTCTGAGAATTCCAGATGGATGTGGCAGGTTTTCAAAAACGGTTCTTTTGTTTATGTCAGTTATGTGAAACTTTCAGCTGGAGCTCTCGATCTGGAACAGGTGAATGATACAGTCTGCAAATCGTTGGCTTTTGCTTCGCGTTTTGCCTCCAGTTTCAGGCAGGAGGAGCGCCTTTATTCGGTGCGTCTTGAAGTCACTGCAGATGCTCCGGTGGATTTCTCTTCTGACGGCAGGAGGCTTGCTTCGTCAGGATCCAACTCTTCCACTGCGGAAATCTGCCGCAGCGCAGCGGATCTTGCGAGTGCCCCGGAAGTTCATGCGGCGAGACTTATCCGAAAGTTTGCGGCAGGGCTGGAGGAGTATTTATGATCATTCCCAATGAGCCGTTGCCGCCGGCGGGAGATAACACTCTTGATTTTGATGATTTTGAAGTCTCTTACGAGGTGTCTGCGGCTGCCCAAACAGCTCCTTCTGATGATTTTTTGAGCGACTGTGAAAGGTTTTTTACTGCTGGAGGAGTTCTTTCCGGGGGCGATTTCGGTGCGAGAGATTATGAAGAGCGTCCGCAACAGACCGCAATGGCTATGGCTGTGGCGAAAGCTCTTGTTTCCGGAAACAACCTGTGTGTCGAAGCTCCGACCGGAGTCGGTAAAAGTTTTGCTTATCTTGTTCCATTGATATACCGCAGCCGCTACTGTGCGCTTCCGTCGGTGGTCACAACTGAGACAATAAATCTTCAGGAGCAGCTGATGGAAAAGGATATTCCCATGCTCCGCGAGCTTACCGGAATAGACATAAAAGCGGCTCTTGCCAAAGGCAGGCACAACTATCTTTGCCGCCGCCGTTTTGAAATGCTCTCGGGAGATCAGCGCGATGCTCTGCTTCCGGTGCCGTCTCTTGCCATAGATCTTGAAAAAATCAACGACCGCATTGACGATGGAACTTCAGGTGAGCGGGACGATTTTAATTTCCGCGTCGATCCTCAGCTGTGGGGAATGGTCTGTTGCGAGTCGGGAAACTGTCTCGGACCAAAGTGTCCATTTTACCGCAACTGTTTTTACTACAAGGCGCGCCGAACATGGGAGGACGCTCATATAATCATCGCCAATCATGCGTTGTTTTTTACTGATCTTGCCATGCGCGGAGCTGAATGTGACAGTCCTCTTCTTCCGAATTACGGAGCTGTGATGATAGATGAGGCGCACACTCTCGAAAACAACGCAGCTGATCATCTCGGTCTGCATATATCCAAGGGGGCTTTGATCGGAGTGTTGAACCGCCTCTATAATCCCGATAACGCCCGCGGGCTTCTTCTCAAATCAGGAGCAGATGCCATGGAGCTTCGTGCGCTGACTGTGGAGGCGAGGGATGAGGCTTACGGATATTTCCGTTTCTTTGAAGATATGCTGGCGCGCAGTAACGAGAGTGCAATGAAAATTCCTTATGCGGATATGTGTTCCGAGAATCTCTCCCGGGCTCTGCTTGCGCTTGCCCGCAAACTTGACGGAGTGGTAGAGGATGAGGAGGATGAATCATTTAAGACGGAGCTGCAATCTCAGCTTTCCCGGCTTAGAGAGTACATTGATGCTGTCAACGAATTTCATCACCAGACACTTCCTGATGCAGTATATTACTCCGAAAGCGACCGCGGAAGTATAACTCTGCACGGAGCTCCGCTGAATGTGGCTGATATGTTGCGGGAACACCTTTTTAACCGGGATTTCCCGGTCATGTTATGCAGCGCAACTTTGACGTTCCGCGGCAGGTTCGATTATTTCTGGGGTCGCACCGGATTTGTCGGAGGAGACGGTGTGCGGCTTGATTCTCCATTTTCATCTGAGCAGGCTACCATATATCTGCCGCGAACTATGCCTGACCCGTCTGACCGCGAGTTTGTTCCTGCGCTGATAGATGAAATTCCCCGTTTTGTCAAGTTGACTGACGGCAAAGCGTTTGTCCTTTTTACCAGTTATCAGGCGTTGCGCCAATGTGCAGAGAGTTTGAAAGATGAGTTTGAAATAAACAAGTGGAGTCTGCTTGTGCAGGGTGTCGATATGACCCGCAGCCAGCTGCTCAGAGAGTTCAAGGCGGATATAAACTCCGTACTGTTCGGAACTGACAGTTTCTGGACAGGGGTTGACGTTCCCGGTGAAGCTCTCAGCAACGTCGTTGTCACAAAGCTTCCTTTTGCTGTGCCGAGCCACCCGCTGGTTGCGGCTCGCATGGCAAAGATAGAGTCGTCAGGAAGAAGCTCTTTTTCAGAATATTCTCTTCCGGAAGCTGTCCTGAAATTCCGCCAGGGGGCAGGGCGGCTTATACGCAGCCGGAGCGATCGCGGAGTGATCGTGATACTTGACAGACGGGTCATATCAAAAGGCTACGGAAGGCTTTTTTTAGACAGTTTGCCTTATAAAGTCGAAGTTATATGATTTATTTGCTGAAAACCGGCAGAAAAATGCTTAAAAACGATGGTTTTCCCCTTGAAAAAC
This sequence comes from Lentisphaerota bacterium, assembly GCA_015061775.1. Taxonomy (GTDB): domain Bacteria; phylum Verrucomicrobiota; class Lentisphaeria; order Victivallales; family Victivallaceae; genus UBA1784. Next base: position 52,768 of record SUVY01000001.1, read on the forward strand.
ACCCTTTGATGTGATATATTATAATAATTCGGTGGATTGAAATGTTCTGTTCGCCGTGAGTGGTATCGGTTTTTTTATGTGAGCTGATGCTGCAAAAAAAGAGTTCAACCTTGCTTCCTCCTGAGGTAGTTGGAGAAAGCGCAACAGCGTCGGAACAGACGCTTGCACCAAGAGGAGCTGCTTTATCTGCAATGGATAGGCAGTGCAGGCAGAGTAAATCTGCCGCAGAAAACTTAAACGTGCGATGGCACGGTAAAAAAGGTGGGGGTACCCCGCCGGTAAACGGTTTTCTGCAGAATGTTCCCCTGAAGTGCTTTTGAAGAGGTTGCCTCTGGTATTGCAGTTGAAGCACGAGTGAAATCCTAACAGGGGAAGAGGAAAATGGAAGAGGCAAAGCATATCAGGATCTATTCCGGCACTGCGCATACTGAGTTGTCAGAGCAGATAGCCGCATATCTCGGGCAGGAATTGGGTAAAGTTCATATAACCCATTTTCCCGATGGTGAGATCTTTGTTCAGTTTGAAGAGAATGTCCGTCGTGCAGATGCTTTCCTTATTCAGCCCACCTGCAATAAGCCCAACGATAATCTTATGGAGCTGCTCATCATGATCGATGCGGCACGTCGTGCCAGCGCAGCCCGTATCACTGCTGTTATTCCGTATTACGGTTATGCCCGTCAGGACAGAAAAGATCGTCCCAGAGTTCCGATCACCGCCAAACTGGTCGCCAATCTGCTTACTGTTGCCGGAGCGGACCGCGTTCTCGCAGTTGACCTGCACGCTCAGCAGATTCAGGGATTTTTTGATATTCCCGTCGATCACCTGTATGCCCGTCCGGTTCTGGTTCCTTATATTAAAGAACTTATCGGAGATAACGGCGTGGTCGTCGCTCCCGATTCAGGCAGCGTGAAGATGGCGATGAAGTACAGCGATATGCTTCAGGCAGGATTTGCAGTTGTGACCAAACGCCGCATCAGTGCGACCCAGGTCGCTTCCAGCCACCTTGTCGGAGATGTCAGAGATCGCGTTTGTGTTATTACTGACGATCTTACCAGTACTGCCGGAACTCTCTGTGCGGCAGCCAAGATCCTCAAGGATCACGGAGCTTCCAAGGTTTATGCAGCTGTTTCCCACTGCCTGCTCAGCGAGAAGGGAAAAGAGAAACTTCTCGCTACTCCTGAAATTGAGCAGCTTATCACCACTGATGCAGTTCCGATTCCGGATACTCTCGGCGGACGTATCAAGGTTCTGAGCATCGCTCCGCTCGTTGGTGAGGCTATCCGCCGCATCCACGATGGAGGCAGTCTCTCAAATCTTTTTGATGAAATCAAGGATTGAACTTATAAACAAGTTTTAACAATAACAATTCGCAACTCAAAAAAGCAAATTGAAAGGAAACTATGAGTAACGAAAACAAACTCGCAGTAGAGCTGCGTGACGTCACCGGCAGCGGTGCAGCGCGGCGTCTTCGCCACAGCGGAATGATTCCCGCCGTCATCTACGGCTGCGGAGCTGAGAACCAGATGATTTCTGTCAGCGCCGATGCCTGGAAAGTCTGGAGCGGCCATCATGATGGCAACGACATCACTCTCGTTGTCGATGGCAAAGAGGTTCCCGCTACCGTCCGTGAGGTTCAGTACAACTACCTCAAGAACTACGTTGTTCACATCGACTTCCAGCTCAACGCCTGAGAAATTTGATGTGAGGTTTTTCCGGTAAACGTATCAGGAGTTTTTTGAATGAGGCAATCCGGTGAAGTGATCAAGTTGGTGGTCGGCCTGGGAAATCCCGGTGCAGAGTATGCATCAACCCGTCACAATGTCGGATTTATGACAATCGAAAAAATCCTTTCCGGTCTTCCTGCCGGACGTTTTGAAGAGAGTTCTACTGCCGAGAGCCGTCTGTTTTCCGGACGCTTCCGCGGAAAAAATCTCTTCCTGCAGATGCCGCAGACATATATGAACCTCAGCGGCAAAGCGGTGGCGGTCTTCGCCAGAAGAAATGCGATAAAACCGGAAGAGATCCTGGTGATAAGCGATGATCTTGATCTGCCGTTGGGCAGGATGAGATTACGCGCCGGAGGCTCAGATGGAGGTCATAACGGACTCAAGTCCATTATATCCGAACTGGGCAGTGCAAACTTCAAACGCTTGCGTATCGGCATAGGTCATCAGGAAGCCGGCTCCACAGCGGATCATGTGCTCGGCAGTTTCACGGCTGACGAAACACCTGTTCTCAAAGAGGTGCTGGAGCGTGCGGCAGAGGCGGCAAACTGCGTTCTTTCAGCAGGTATAAATCATGCGATGAACAAATATAACGCCAAACCGCAGCAAATGGAAAAAGAAACAGTAACAACTACTTTATAAAAAGAGAGGTACTATTTTGAAAAAGTACGAAGCAGTGTTCATTCTGGACATCCGCAAGTCGGAGGATGAGGGCGCAGCCTTCACCCGTGAGTTTGAGGAACTGATCGTTTCTCTTGGCGGTAAACTTGAGTCCACGACTCCGATGGGCCGTCGTCAGTTCACCTATGAGATCGACAAGCGTCGCGCCGGTCTCTACTTTGATTTCGTTTTCGAGCTTGCTCCGGCAGCTGTCAAGGAGATCAAGGAGCGTTACAAACTCGATCAGCGTATTCTCCGCAATATGATCCTGATCTACGACCGCCCCGAGAACGTCGGCGGCAAAGTCGATATCAAACTTGACTGATTGGGAATTGTAATTTAATCAACGGCATTTATTTTTTATCACATACAGTAAGAGCATTTGGAGTTAATCATGGCAAGTTTGAATAAAGTATTTCTTCTTGGAAATCTCACCCGTGATCCTGATCTGCGCGGACTTCCCAGCGGACAGAACGTGTGTGAGCTTCGCCTCGCGGTCAGCCGCCGCTTCCAGAACAGCAGCGGTCAGGACGTCGAGGACACCTGTTTTGTTGATGTAGTCGTCTGGGGACGTACCGCAGCGAACTGCAAACAATTTCTTTCCAAAGGCTCTCAGGTAATGGTCGAAGGCAGGCTTCAGCTTGATCAGTGGGAGGATCGCAACGGCGGCGGACAGCGTCAGCGTCTGCGCGTGGTTGCCGAGCAGATCCAGTTTATGAACCGTCGTCAGCAGAATGACGGAGCTCAGCCGAATGGATACGCTCCCCGCTCCAATGGCAACCCCATGGGACATCAGGTTTCCGACTACGGCCAGCCGAATGGAGTTTACACTCAGAGCGCTCCCGGATACAATCAGGGCGGCTCCTATGGTAACTCCCCCTATGGAGATTACTCACGCGGAAGTCAGCCGATGGATCAGGCTCCTTCAATGCCCGGAAACGATTACGGGCAGAGCGGTCCCGGAGATGACGAAGTTCCGTTTTGATCTCCCCGGATATGTGATATAAAGAAAAACGAAATTATAATCAATATATAAAAATACAAACGAAAGGATTTCTGAAATGCAAGGTCAGAAAAGACAGGGCGCCCGTCGCCGCAGCGCAGCAAAACCGAAAGTTTGCCGCTTCTGCGAGGCGAAAGTCAACTATATCGACTTCAAAGATGCTGAGACTCTCATGAAGTTCCAGACCGAGAACGGCAAAATCATGCCGCGTCGTATCACCGGCAACTGCCTCAACCACCAGAAGATGCTCTCCGTCGCGGTCAAACGCGCCCGCATCATCGCTCTGGTCTACTAATTTATAAGGAGAGTAAATCATGGCTCAGATCAGTCTTATTCTTCTTGATGATGTCGAGAAACTCGGACTTGCCGGTGACGAAGTTCATGTCGCTCCCGGATATGCCCGCAACTACCTCATTCCCCGCGGACTCGCCGCCAAAGCCACTCCGGGAACTCTGCGTCTTATCGAGTCCCGCAAGGCTATGATCGCCGAGCGTCGCGCCAAAGAGCTTGCCGATGCCAAAGCTACTGCTGAGAAACTCGCTGCCGTCGAGATCTCCATCGCAATGCAGGCCACTGAGGACGATCAGCTCTTCGGCAGCGTTACTGCCCGCATGATCGCTGACGAGCTCGCCGGACAGGGATATGCCGTCGATCACACCCGCGTCAAAGTTGAACCCGCGATCAAGACCCTCGGCGGTTTTGATGTTGAGGTCAAACTTCACGCTGAAGTCACCGCAACCGTCAAAGTCTGGGTTGTCCGTGGCTAATGGATATTGCAGCTGACAGAAGCAGCTCTGAAAAGAGTGTGGATAAACGTCCGGCGGGAATTCTTCCTGACCGGGCGCGTCCGCACAGTATTCAGGTTGAACGAGCGGTTCTCGCAGCCATGCTGCGGGAGCCGGACAGCTGTATCAATCTTGTTATTGAGAAATTCCGCAGTGAAGAGGTTTTTTACGTAACTGCGCACCGCGAAATATTCAAGTGCATAATTGAACTGCACAACAAAGATAATTCCGCGACCGATATGATATCGGTTGCACAGCGCCTCAGAGAGAAGAACAAACTTGAGGCTGTAGGCGGAGAAGTTTACCTCGCCGATATTTTTGAATCAATTGCTACTACGGTCAATCTCGAATCCTGGTGTCAGATACTTTCCAAGTATGCGACGTTGAGAAAGATGATAGACGTCTGCTCAGGATCACTTTCCAAATGTTACGACAGCGATGCCGATGCGATAAAGCTGGTCGAGGAGATTGAAACCGATATATATAATGTCAGAGGCGGCGAACAGTCGCAAAGCATATTAAATATCGCTGAGCTGGTCAAGGATGAATTCAAAGTCCTCTGTGAGATCAGTCAGGGAAAACATGAGGTGGGAATTCCGACCGGATTTGCTCCCATCGACGAGTGCACCGGAGGTTTGAAGCCCGGTGAAATGTTCGTTCTCGCCGCCCGTCCTTCAATCGGTAAAACCAGTCTTGCGCTTAATGTTTTGCGCAATGTTGCGTTCAACGCCGAGCGTCCGCGTCCTGTGGCATTCTTCAGTTTGGAAATGACTGGTCCGCAGATCGCCCGCCGTCTGCTTTGTACCGAGTCGCAGATTCCGGAGTCTGTTTTCTGGAACCATTCGTTTCAGGACAGCGATCTTGTCCGGCTTACCAGCGCAGTCACGCGTTTCAAAAACGCAAAGATTTTTATCGATCCCACCGGCGGAATCACCATCGCTGAGATGAGGGCTAAAGCGCGCCGTCTCAAGATGCAGCACAATATTGAGTTGATCGTGATAGACTATCTCCAGCTTATGCACGCCGACGGACGCATTGAGAGCCGTCAGCAGGAGGTCGCTGAGATATCCGGAGGCATCAAAAAACTTGCCAAGGATCTTGAAATACCGGTGTTGGTTCTTGCCCAGCTCAACCGTGAGGTCGATAAGGCGACCGGTGCCGGATCACGTCCGAAGCTCGCCCACCTTCGTGAGTCGGGAACTATCGAGCAGGACGCCGATATCGTAAGTTTTCTGCACCGTGACCGAGAGGAAAGCAAAAGCGCGACCATCGGTTCCAGTGTGGAAGCTGAGTGGATCATAGAAAAGAACCGTAACGGAAGAACAGGCAACTTCAAGCTGCTGTTTTATCCGTCACGGATGGAGTTTCTTCCTGCATCTCCCTGCAGCGAAGAGTTTGCTCCCGGCCAGAAGTCGGGGTAAAAAAATAAACGGGGCACAAAAGATGAATTTTGCAAAGAAGATTTCGGCACTTTCCATCGCCGGCGCTGTATTGACCTGCAGCGCGGCTGAGGTGGGGAGTGTTGTGTTTAAACAGACGGGCAACTCCCGTTTGCAGGAGTCAATGCTGAAAGCTTATACCAGATTGGCTCCCGGAGTGGAGTTTTCTCAGGATAAACTTGACGCCGACATCAAAAGTCTGCACAATACCGGGCATTTCGCCGATGTTTCCGGAGAATATACGACTTTGAAAAACGGCAAGATAAATGTGACTTATCATCTCAAAAGCCGTCCGAGAATTTCCAAAATAGATTTTTCCGGTAATGTGAAGTTTCCGACCCATGAGCTGGGCAAGGAGCTCACCATTTATTCCGGAATGGTTTTCAGCGACAAAGAGTTGCTCAACAGCACACGTAAACTGCGTAAGTTTTATTTTGACCGCGGATACCGCGATGCAAAAGTACAGCTTCCCCATATCGTTCCTGCCCCGGACGGCACGGTGAACATAACTTTTGTCATTGAGGAAAATCTGCGTCTTAAAGTCAATGATGTGTTTTTCGAGGGAGCTACTGTTTTCTCCCGTTGGGATCTGCGTCACTCTATCGCCAACCGTTTCAGTTATCTCAACTGGATACCGCTGGTCAACGACTATATCCACATGGGTATGCTCGACCGCAACGAACTTGAACTCGATAAAGCCCGTCTGAGAGAAAAATATCAGGATGAGGGATATCTTGATTTCAAGATAGAAGAGGTCGTTACCCAGGCAAAGGCTGATGATCCGGAGTATATCGATATCACCTTCAAAGTAAAAGAGGGCGAGCCTTACAAAGTAGGAAAAATAACTGTTTCCGGAAACACCCTCTACAAGACCGAAGAGCTGCTTGCCAAAGTCCGTCTTGTTGAAGGAGATCTTTTCCGCCGCAGCAACGAGCAGGCGTCCATTCGCGGAATAACTGCTCTTTATGAGTCTCTTGGATACTGCGATGTCACCTGTCGTGCGGTAAGAAAAGAAGACTTTGCCAAAAAAATCTGTCACGTTGATTTCATCCTCACTGAGGGACGCAAATATAATGTTCGCGACGTTATCATCGTCGGAAACACCGCGACCAAAGATAAAGTCATCCGCCGCGAACTCGCCATTCAGCCGGGAGATCCGGTTGACCGTAACCGCATTGATGTCAGCCGCCGTCGTCTGCTCGGAATGGGCTACTTCACAAAAGTTGAAGCAGCCGCAGTCAACGCTGACGCGCTCGACGAAAAAGATGTCCGTATCACAGTTGAAGAGAAAGAGAGCCGCTATCAATTCCGTATCGGAGCAGGAGTGTCAGACTCAAGTTCTTTCTTCGGTATGGCTGAGATATCTACCGACAACTTCGATATCGCCAATCCGAAAAACTGGTTCTATGGCGGAGGTCAGCGTCTGCGTCTTCGCGGTATTCTCGGAGTCGAAAACTCCGGATTCAATCTGGACTTTGTCGAGCCGTGGCTGGCTGATATGCCCATACGCTTTGAGCTTTCAGGCTTCATGAATGAAGTTGAATATGACAACTGGGATGAAAAACGTGTCGGAGGCAGAATGAGTTTCCAGCGTAAAGTTTTCGATGACTTTACGTCTGTCACTCTCGGATATAAATTTGAGGTCGTGCGGGTCACTAATGTCAGCGATGATCTCAAATGGTATCTCGATGACAAAGATATGTCCGGAACTCATCTGGTCAGCCAGCCGTCAATTTTGATTTCCCGTGATACTCGCGACAGCCTGACTGATCCGACTGAGGGATACCATGTGAGCCTCTTCGGTTCGATTACTCCGCGCTTCCTTGGATCAAGCTCAGATTATTACCGTCTTGAGGCTAAAGGAAGTTATTACACCAACTTCTTCGATAAAGCCATCGTCGTTATGGTCGGAGCAAAAGTCGGTACAGTTGCGACCTTCAGCCGCAGCGATGATGTTCCGGTCTTCGAGCGTTATTTCCTCGGCGGCGGAGAGTCCATCCGCGGATTTGATTACCGCAGCATCGGTCCCGTCCGCAACGGAGAAAACATCGGAGGTCAAACCATGCTGCTGCTGACCGCCGAAGTCAGCCATCCGATCTGGGGACCTGTCCGCGGAGCGTTCTTTATCGACGCCGGAAACGCCTGGGATAACTCTTATTCCATGTCCTTGAGTGATATCAATGTCGGAGCTGGTTGGGGACTGCGTGTGAAACTTCCGCAGATCAATATGCCCATCAAGCTTGACATAGCTTATCCCATCATCAACAACCAGGATAATGAGAGCAGCAAGGTCCGTCTGCACTTTAATGTTGGATTTACCTTCTGAGCTTGATATGGATAACACCGCGTACACACCGGATTCCGACGGATTGATATCAGTTTTGCGCCGTTTGCGTGCTCCGGACGGTTGTCCGTGGGATCGAAAGCAGACCCGTGAGAGTCTCTCCCGCCACCTTGCCGGAGAGACAGGGGAACTGCTCGATGCCATCGATCGCAACTGCAGCACAGACATCTGCGATGAGCTCGGAGATGTTCTTATGAATATCTATCTCCAGATTCTTGTCGCCGAGGAGAAGGGAGAGTTTTCTTTCAGCGACGTGTGGAAAAACATCGTCGATAAGATGATTCGCCGTCACGAGCATATTTTCGGCGATGCCCATGCGGAAACTCCGGAAGATGTTACACGCATCTGGCTGGAAGTCAAACGAAAAGAGAAAGAAGGCAAAGCCGTTCCAGAGACTTATCTCGGATCTGTAAAGCACTCCCTTTCTGCTCTTGAACGGGCGGAAAAGCTTCAGAAAAAGGCTTCTGAGGTCGGTTTTGATTGGAACGATATCAAAGATGTAAGTTCCAAAGTCCGCGAAGAGATCGGTGAAGTTGAAGAAGCAGTTTGTTCCGGAGACAATGACAAAATCAACGAAGAGTTGAGTGATCTGCTTTTTTCAGTAGTCAATCTTATCCGTTTCAACAACTCCCGCAGTTCCGAAGAACTGCTGCGGGCGGCAAACCGTAAATTTGAACGCCGCTTCAACTACGTTGAAAAAGAACTTAAAGCAAAGGGTATCGAGCTCGGAAATGCAACGGCTGAGCAGATGGAAACCCTGTGGCAGAAATGTAAAGATGAGGAAAACGATAATGCGTAAAGATTTTCTTCCGTTTACCCGTCCTCAGGTCACTGAGGAAGATATAGCTTGTGTCAGTGAAGTTTTGAGATCCGGATGGATCACTAACGGTCCCGCTAACAGCAATTTTGAAAAGGCGGTTGCAGGGTTGTCAAACAGTAATCATGCTGTTGCAGTTGCAAGTGCAACCGGTGCAATGCACATCCTTCTTGAGTGCATGAATATCGGGGAGGGCGATGAAGTAGTGCTTCCTTCAATGACCTGGGTCTCCATGGTCAATATGGTTGAGCTGGTCGGAGCTAAGCCTGTATTTGCTGATATTGACCGTGAGACTATGCTGGTAACTCCCGAAAGCGTATCTGCTGTTATCAGTGACCGTACTAAAATGATCATGCCGGTTCACTTCGCCGGAGTTCCGGTCGATCTCGATGGAATAAAAGCTGTCTCTAAAGGTATTCCCATTGTTGAAGATGCCGCCCATGCGGTCGGAACTTACTACAAAGGCAGGCATATCGGTTCTGACAACTCAGCAATATACAGTTTTCATGCCATCAAGAATATCACTTGCGGCGAAGGAGGCATGTTTGTCACCAATGACGCTGAACTTGAAAAACTTATGCGCCGCTGGAAATTCCACGGAATATCCATGGATGCTTTTGACAGAGAGAACCGCGGTCGTTCTCCGCAGGCAGAGGTAGTCGAGCCTGGTTTCAAATACAATCTTACAGATATCTGCGCTTCTCTCGGACTTAATCAGCTCAAACGTTTGGATGAGATCAATGCAAAACGAACTCAGCTCGCGCTTAAATACCGTGAGCTGTTGGCGGATATCCCTGAGATAAGACCGCTCGGAGATCCTTCCGGATACGATTTTACAAGTGCATGGCATCTTTTTGTTGTTCGGGTTGATACTCCGAAAATAGACCGTGACACCTTTATGGCTGAACTCAAAAAGTTGAACATCGGAACAGGTCTGCATTTCAGGTGCGCCCATTTGCAGAAATATTACCGGGAAAAATATGGTTATCAGCCAGGTGTCCTTCCGAATACCGAATATAACAGCGACAGTATCTGCAGTCTGCCGCTCTTTCCTGACATGACAGAAGATGATGTTGCGGATGTAGTTGAGGCTATCCGCACCGTTCTTGCATAACAGATACAATGTTGTTTTCATCCGACAGTCCTGCTCCGTTAAGCCGCCGCAGCGAGGTGGTATTCTGGTGTTTTGCCGTTTTTATGCTGTTGCTGCACCTGGGACACAATGCCTTGTGGGGGCTTGAAGGCCGCAGCTCGGAAGTCATTCGCGAGATGCTGCTGACAGGAGATTATTTCAATCCGCAGATAAACGGCGTTTTGGATGCGGCACGTCTTCCGTTGAGTTACTGGGTGATGCTGCCGGCGGCAATGCTGCTCGGACTTGATGAATTTACTATGCGGCTTCCCGCAGTAATTGCGGCATTGATAACGCTCTGGGCTACCCGGCAGATCGCGCGCAAGCTTTTTGATGAGTACACGGCATTGCTTGCGATGTGGCTGTTGTTGTCAACTTACGGTTTCGTTTTCTGGGCGCGTATGGCTGCTCCGGATATGGCGAATGCCGCGGCAGTTTCCTGCGCTGTGGTGAGTTTTCTTTATTGGAAAGAAGTACCTGACTTCAAGGATTATTTTTCATTCTATCTGCTGCTTGCTGTCGGCTCTCTGTTTAAAGGAATTCCCATGGTCGCAGTTGTGCTGGTCTTGGTTTTTCCGCTCTTTATCAGCCGCAAACAATGGAAAAATCATCTGAATTTCCGTCATCTGCTTGCGATATTTTGTGCGGTGTGCCTGGGACTTTTTCCGTATTGGTTTTTTGGAACCTCCGGACATCACTCTGCATGCGGTGGTATGCATCTGCTGTGGGACAATCAGATCGTGCGTATTCTTGGCGCAAAGAGCTCCAGTGAGCCATTTTACAGTTATATCTATGAACTTCCCCGTATTCTTCTTCCGTGGAGTGCAGTTTTTGCTGTAAGCTTCTTTGTGTTTATCAAACGCCGCAAAGAGCTGACTGCTGATTTTGTTTCTCTGCTTTATGGAATGGTCCTCGCGTTTATCCTTTTCTCTTTTTCCGGAAGCCGTGCATGGTATTATCTGCTTCCGCTTGTTCCGTTCTGCGCTGTTGTTATGGCAGCGGCGTTGAATGGATTTGCCGGTTCAAGTCCTGCGGGCAGGGCGGTAATTGGTTTTATGCGCGCTGTATTGCTGATTACGGGATCACTTGCGCTGGCACTTCCGATAGCTCTGCCGCTTCAGGGAATGATTTTTTCCAGCCGCCTTCCCGGAGTGATGATTGCCGCCATCTGTTTTGCCGGATTTGTCGTAGTTGTACTTATGACATTTGATCAGCCTGAAGAAAATGTCATTTCACGGATGCTTGGATTGGCTCCGCGGACTGCTTCTCTTGTCTGCGGAATGGCGATTGCTGTGACTGTTATATTCTGTGTAGTTATTCCGGGATTTACCTACTTCCGGACGGAAAAGCCGTTTTTGCTGGAGCTGCGCCAGAAGAGCGAAGGAATAGCTTCCGGCAACTTTTTTTATTTCGGAAACAATGCAAACTCCAGGATGCTGTTCTATCTTGCTCCGGAACAAAATATTCAATGCGGAAATGATATGGCATCTTTTATACGCAAAAAGTCAGGACGCCGCGTAGTGATCGTCTCTGAGGGCAGTCAGGAAGAACTTGAAACGCTTTCAGGCATGATCAAGAAAATAAACGGAGAGAATACTCTGGTTCTTGAAGAGAAACGTCTCTCTTTTGAGCCTGTAAATAAAGATAAATTCCGGGCGTGGATTTTTGAAGTTCCCGGAAAAGTTAATGCACAAAAAAGCCAACAAATCGGAGAGTTGAAAAATGAGTGATAACACAGTAAAATTTGTTTCGGTAGTAGTTCCTGTTTATAACGAGGAAGGATGTCTTCAGGAACTTATAGACCGCACGCTTGCCGCATTGGCAAACTGCCAATGCCGCTCAGAGTTTATTCTTGTTGATGATGGCAGCCGCGACAGTTCCTGGGATATCATCAACGCCGCATCAGAGAAAAATCCCGATAAGGTCATCGGAGTAAGACTCAACCGCAACTACGGACAGCACTCTGCCATCATCGCCGGATTTGAGCAGGTGAGAGGAGATCTGGTCATCACTATTGATGCCGATTTACAGAATCCTCCGGAAGAGATACCCAATCTCATTGCGGCAGCAGAGCAGGGCAATGATGTCGTCGGAACCATCCGCCAGAACCGTCAGGATACCCTTTTCCGCCGCATGGCAAGCAAAGTCGTCAATCGCGTCGCTCAGGCCGCCACCGGAGTAAAAATGTGCGATTACGGTTGTATGCTCAGGGCTTACCGCCGTTTTGTTGTCGATGCCATGCTCAAATGTCACGAGCGCAGCACATTCATTCCGGTTCTGGGAAACAGTTTTGCCCGCAACACTTGCGAGATTCCTGTCGGACACAGCGAGCGCAAGGTCGGAGACTCGAAGTATTCCCTGTGGAAACTTATCAATTTGCAGTTCAATCTTCTTACCTGCATGACCACACTTCCGCTGCGCGTCCTCACCTATTTCGGACTTCTTGCCGCGTTCAGCGGCTTTCTGCTCAGCTGCTATATCATCATTCGGCGTTTCTTGGTCTCCGGTGGAGATCATTGGGGCAATCAGGGCGTCTTTACTCTCTTTGCCGTGATGTTCGTATTCACCGGCATCCACATGATCGGTATCGGTGTCATCGGAGAATACATCGGCAGACTTTACAATGATGTTCGTGCCAGACCCCGCTTCTTTGTTGAACGCGTGGTTGGAAGAAAAGATGACTGACAGTTGCAAAATCCTGTAATCGTGCTATATTTTCTGCCGCAACAGCAAATATTTAAACCGGAGTGAAAATGATTGAAGTTGCATCAGAGTTCGCGGGACCGACACGCAGAGCCATGCTGGTCGGACTCGCTTCTAAAGATGATGATATTCAACAGATATCCGAGCAGCTCGATGAGCTGGCGGAACTGGTGAAGAATCTCAATATCATTCCGCTTGAACCGGAGATAGTCAAGGTACGCGAGTACCATGTCCGATACCGCATGGGAACAGGTAAAGCTGAAGAAGTTGCACAGCTCGCGCAGGAGTGCGAAGCCGATTTAGTTGTATTTGACAGCGATCTGACTCCTTCGCAGCAGCGAAACTGGGAGAAGCTGGTCAAAGCTCCTGTTATCGGAAGGGAAGAGGTCATTCTCGATATTTTTGCTGAACGGGCTCAGACCAGAGAAGCTGTGCTGCAGGTGGAGCTTGCCAGAAGCAAATATTACCTTCCGCGTCTCACTAAAGCGTGGGGTCACTTTTCCCGCCAACGCGGAGGAAGTGCAACCAACCGCGGAGAAGGTGAGGCCCAGATCGAAACAGACCGCCGTTTGTTGAGAAACCGTATCCGTCAGCTCGAAGAAGAGCTTGCTCTGGTTCGGAAACAGCGCGGTGTCCAGCGAAAAGCGCGCAACCGAAAACCTGTTGTGCAAGGGGCGATCGTAGGTTATACCAATGTCGGCAAGTCAAGCTTGCTCAAAGCTCTTTCCGGAACAGATATATTTGTCAAAGATCAGCTTTTTGCAACCCTCGATCCGGTTTCCCGTAAAATCAAACTTGATGGAAATATAGATGTAGTATTGACCGATACAGTAGGTTTTATCCGCAAACTTCCTCATTCGCTTGTTGAAGCATTCAAATCTACTCTTGAAGAGGCGGTGCTGGCGGATTTTCTGCTGCTTGTACTCGATATATCCTCTCCGGATCTCGACAACGAGTGGGAGACCACCATGGGAGTTCTGAAAGAGCTCGGAGCTGATGAAAAACGTATTGCAGTGGTATTCAACAAGATCGACCGCATAGACCGTGAACGTGATGCTGTTCTGTTGTCACGGCTCAACGGATTGTTTCCGCAGGCGGTGTATGTCTCTGCGGCGACCGGAGAGGGAATGGATGATTTACTGGCAACACTTTCTGCTTTGAGCAGCAATGACCGCAAACTTCTTTCTGCGGTGATAACTCCTGACCGCTATGATTTGATCGCTTTCGCGCGTGCCAATGCCCAGATATACAGCGAAGAATATACCGAGGATGGGGCGTTGAAGATAGTTTTTGCTATTGAAGATAAATATCGTAATAAATATACGGATTACTTAATATGAAACATTTGATGAGAACAGCAATATGTGCCCTGGCATTACTGATGTTTTCCCTCAAAGCATCTCCGTCTCCGTGGGATTCATGGAGAAGCGCATACAGCTGCTTTGAGCAGGGCGAAAGTTACCGTGACAAAGGCGATTATATCCAAGCTTTGAAAAGTTTTGAAGAGGCTCTTCAAAATTACCGTGCAGTCAAGCGGGCAAGACCCGATTGGAACCAGCGCGTTATAAACATGCGTATCGAACGCTGCAGAACCGAGTGTGAAAAAATGCGCCGTTTGCTCGGCAAAAACGCTCCGGAGGCAGCCGGAACCGGTCGCAAGCCTGCGGCTGAAGTGATTCCTGAGCTTCCGCAGAAGTCTGGTGACAGCGTTGAGCTCCGAGACGCCCGTACCAAACTTCAACAGGCCGCTCTTGAATTGCGCGACTTGCGCCGTCAGCAGGAGACGACAAAAAAATACGAAACCGAGATAGCCAACCTGATGCGCGATCTGCGTATTTCCAAGGAGGAAAACGCTCTGTTGACCAGGCGGTACAAGATGCTCGAAGAGAAGCTCGGCAATCCAGACTCCGGAAGTGATAAACTGAAAAATCAGCTCGCCGAAGCGGAAATGCGCTATCAACGGCTGAAAAAGCAGTATGACAGTACAGTTTTGAGACTGCGTTCACTCGAAGAGAGCAATCTGAATCAGGCAGGTTTACATAAAGCTGCTGAAAATGCGGTTATAAAACTTCGTGATGAAAATGAAAAACTCAGAAAAACAATGGCTGATATACGCAGCCAGAGCAACGAGTATGAGAGCCGAATAAAGATTTTACAGCACGATCTAAAAGAGTCCCAGCGTCGTTTGCAGGAGCAGGAAAACATCTCAGCAGCTTCCCAACAGGGGGCAAAAAGCTCAGGAGAAGAGGTTGCCCGTTTGAAGGCCGCTGTCGAGCGTCAAACCCTTCTGTTACGTGACGCAGTCAAAAAACAAAGTGAGCTTGAGCAGAAACTTGCCGCGAGCCAAAGCAGTATGAGCGAACTTGAAAGCAAATACAAGTCCACCCGTGAGCTTTTGGAGCACGAACGCAGAACTGCCGGAATAACTGCCAAAGAACTTGAACAGCTGCGCAAAATAAAAAACTCTCTTGAAAGCGAACTTGCCAGAGTTTCCGACGATCTGAATAAGAGTGAAAAACGCATATCAGACCGCAACAGTAAGGATTTTATTGCTCTGACTAAGGCTGAAAAACAGATTCGTGAACTTCAGGCAGAGATCGATCGGGCAAAGCAGGACAGTATCAAATTCAAAGTAAACAGCGAAGACAGCAAAAAGGAGGTTGCCAAGCTTTCCAAGGCTCTCGACGCCGCAAAGATCGAGCTGAGACGTATTACAGCTGAACGCAATATGCTTGCCGAACAGGAGTCAAAACAGCGCGCCCGTTTGGTCAAACTCGAAGATGCGGCGGCTGATTTGGCAAAGCTCCGCAAGAATTTTGAGGCACTTTCGGCAGAAAACAGAGAGAACCGCAGAGTTATAGAAGCTTCCAAGCCGCGTGAGGCTGAAATCACCCGCATCAAACTGCGTCTCGCTGAGCTTGACCGTCTCAATGATAAACTCAACCGTGAACAGCGGCTGAATGAGGAGCTTAAAAGCGTAAACCGCAAACTCGAAAAAGAGCTTGCGGAAACAGCTAATGTACGCAATGAGTTTTATGCTGCACGTAAACGGCTTACTGAACTTGAACCGCTTACTGCTGAAGTCGAAAGGCTGAAAAAGCTTAATGCCGAACTTGCAGATGCTAAAAAATTTGAACCTCAAGTCGTTGCACTTCAAGCGAAACTTGCCAGTCTGGAGCCTATGATAAAAGAACTTGACTCTTTGCGTAAGTTGAACCGGCGGATGATTTCCGACCGCAACGAACTTGAAAAAGAGGTTTCACGTATCCGCAATATGCATACCGGAACTCAGTTGCTCGAAAATGAGCTTAAGGAGTTGCGCAAACGGTATGATAAACTTGCTTCCGTAAAAAATGAAGTAGAAGCTCGTTGCGAACAGTTGTTGACCAGACTTGCCGCGCTTGAAAGCATCGAGAAAGATTATGAACACCAGAAGAGGGTAAACCGGCAGCTTGTTGCGTCTATTCCTGCTCCGGAAGAGATGACGAAACTTCGTGCCGCAAAGCATAAGGCTGATGAGCTGGAAAAGGCTCTTGCTGCCCAGCGTGATTACTCCAAAGGTCTGAGCGAGGTCAACAAAAAGATGCAAGGCGAGCTTTCGCATTTACGTCTTGTTGTGGCTGAGCTGCGCCAGAAGCATGGAAAAGATTTTTTAGCCGGTACAGGTGTTTCAGTTGACGATATTCCTGTTTCAGAAAGTGCCAAATTCAAAAAATATGAACTTGAGATATCTAATTTGAAACAGCAGCTTGCTGCGGCGGCAGAGAGAGAAAAGCAGATTTCAAGCCAACAGAATTTTGACTATGGTAAAGTGAAGAATATACTCTCTGGAAACTCTTCCGGAGGCGGACGCCAGGTGTCTGCGCTTGAAGCAAGATGTATCGAGCTCGAAAGTGAGTTGAAAAAGAACAACCAGGAACTTGCCCGTTTGAGAAATGATATCAGGAGAGTTGAACAAATACAAAGCGAGCTTGCCCTGTTGAAAAAGCGCAATTCCGACTTGAGCGATGAGAACAACAGCCTCAAGGGAAAAATGCGGACTGCGGATGCCTCTTCGACTGAGCTTGAGCGTCTCAGGAATGAGGCAGCGAATCTCCGCAAACTGCTGGTGGATTTTGAAAAGGCAAAGCGTGCTGAAAGCGAACTTGCTCAGCTCAAACTCAAATATTCCGAGTTTGATCAGCTCAAGGAGGAGCTCGCACGTGTAAACCGTCTCAACCGCGAACTTTATGCCAGACGCGATGTGCTTGAGAAAGAGTTGCGTGAGCGTCCGAGATATGGAGTTGGCAGAGTGAATGCTCCAGTTATCAAGGTCAAGGGCAAGCCTGAAGACTTCACCAACTCAGGTAAGATCGCAGAGGCAGATGGAAATCTTGAACTGGCAATGTGGAATTTTGAAGAAGCTCTCAAAATAGATCCTGCATATCCCGAAGCGATAAAACGCGCGGCATCTCTTGCTCTGCGCCGCGGAGATTTTGCGAGAAGCAGCGAATTATACTCCATCATGCGGGAAAAAGATCCCGCCAACCGCAAACTTGCCTTTGAATTGGCAAAATCATACGCAGGTGAGCAGCGGTACGGAAATGCTCTTGCCATCCTCGAAAGCATGAGAGCCCACCGGGTAAATGATCCGGAGTTTCAGGAGATTATTTCTGATGTGTATTTCGGCAGCGGAAGATTTGCGGACGCCGAACAATGCATCAAGATGGCTATACGTTTGAAAAAGAACTCTCCTGAGTTGAAAATAAAACTTGCCAAAATCATCGTAAAGAGTTCGTCCTCCCGCCTTACTGAGGCAGCGTCCATATACGAGGAGGCTCGAGCCATGGGAGCTTCGGCTGATATAGACCTTGAACCCAAACTCGGAAAAATGCTCGATGAACGCAGCGAGTTTGAGCGTTTCCTTTTCGAGGCAGCCCGGGAGGCGCAGAGCAACAAAGATTGGCAGGGAAGTCAATGGTACTACCGGCAGCTGATCGAGTTGGGTAAAAACCTGGATAAGTACATTCCGCGGCTCGCTTTTGCCCGATATATGTGCAATGATCCGGCAGCAGTTGAAACGATATCATTCAACAGCAAGAGTCCGCTCGGAAATATTGTGCTGACACTTATACATCTGAAAAACAATGACATCAAGCAGGCCGTTCTGGCCGCCAAAGAGGCAAAATTCCTGAACAAAGGCAAACCGGTTGAGATTCCGGATGACTGGCACGAGCTTGCTGTTGAGCTGAAATTGCGCCTTGACGGAGCAAAAGGTGAGGCATTAAAGGTTATTTCCTCTAATTTTACTGTAAAATGACTTGATATTGCCGGGAAGTCGGCTATATTATAGTTAGTTCAACCATTAACAAGGAGAAAAAAATGGCTGCTAAAGTTGACAAAGAGAAATGCGTCGGATGCGAGAGCTGCGTTGGAGCTTGCCCCGTCGGTGCTATCGCTGTTGCTGATGGCGCTGCCCAGATTGATGAGAGCAACTGCATCGAGTGCGGAGCCTGCGTTGGCGAGTGCCCGACCGAGGCCATCAGCCTCTAAGTTGTTCATCAACTGAATAGCAATGGTCACCAAGTCCAGAAAATCGGATTTGGTGACTTTTGTTTTTTACAGGAAATATGAAAATGAAAGTTAATGTCTCAAATGTTGTGAGACAATCAGAACGGCGGCGGCGCCCCGCGGTCAATCTCGCGCCTTGCATCTGCGCCGCGGCGGTCGTGTACAGAAGTACACTCCCTTGCTGTGCTCAATGCAAAACGCGACCTTGCCTCGCGGATGCATCCACCGATGCTGACAAGCGTTTTGCGTATGTTGACAAAACATATCTTATGTGTTATATTTAAGCGTATAGCAGAATATTGTTTATCATCTGTTTCGAAAAGTTTTCACAAAAATTGGGACAATACCAAATGAAAAGTGTTGAAGAGCGTTTTTTGAAATACGTATCATTTGATACTCAGTCTGATGAAAACAGTTTATCAACTCCTTCAACTGAAAAGCAGTTCCGGCTTGCGGAGTACATCGTCGATGAGTTGAGAACTCTCGGCATCAAAGCTGTCCTGACTGATAAATGTTATGTGTATGCCTCAATTCCGGCAACACGCGGATATGAAAACGTTCCTGCATTGGGATTTATTGCCCACCTTGATACCTCTGATGCCGAATCAGGAGCAAACATCAAGCCGCAGATAATCAAAAGCTGGGATGGAAATGCGATAGCTCTCGGTAAATCCGGTCTGGAGCTTACTCCGCATAAACACCTTGCAGGTCATACCATCATCACCACCGATGGAACTACTCTGCTTGGAGCCGATGATAAGAGCGGTATCGCAGCCATCATGACCGCCGCAGAGCGGGTCGTGTCCTCAACACTTCCGCACGGAAAGATATGTATAGGCTTTACTCCGGATGAAGAGATCGGAAGGGGAGCCGACTTTTTTGATATCGGACTATTCGAAGCTGATTTTGCTTATACCGCAGACGGCGGTGCTCCAGAACTTATTGAAAAAGAGAATTTCAATGCCGCAGCGGCAACCGTGATGTTCAAAGGAATGTCTGCTCATCCCGGATCAGCCAAAAACGCTATGCTGAACGCCCAGCGAGTTGCGATGGAGTTTTATTCGATGCTTCCGGCAGATGAGATTCCGGAAAAGACATCCGACCGCCAGGGATTTTATCACTTGACGCACTCTTCCGGAACGGTCTCAGCTTTTGAGCAGCACTATATTATCCGCGATCATGACGCAGAGCTTTTTGAAAACCGTAAGCGAGTGATGTGTGAGTGTGCGGAAAAACTTAACGCAAAATATAGCTCTGGAACAGTTGAGTTGAAGATACGCGAACAATACCGCAACATGGCGGAGGTCATTGACAAGTATCCATTTCTGGTAGAGAAAGCGAAACAAGCGATATCCGACGCAGGACTTGTTCCGATAGAGAATCCGATACGCGGAGGAACCGACGGAGCGCGGCTTTCCTTCATGGGTCTTCCGTGCCCCAATCTCGGCTACGGAGCCTACAACGCCCACAGCGTTATGGAATACGCCGATGTCGAAGGTATGAACAAAGTATGTGATATAATCATCAATCTGATATCTTCATTTGCTACCGATCAGCATCCGAAAAAAAAGAGAAAACACGTTAAGTAATAAAATATTTGCATTTTATTTTTTTTGTGCTATATTAGAAAAAATCGATTTATAACAACCATTGGAGATGTATAAAATTACATAATTTGAAAAAATACAAAAATACAATAATACAATATAATTAAGACATATTGTCTTGCAGGTTATTGCATCAGAAAACGCCAAAATTGAACAATAAAACCTGACAGCAAGATAGTGTGCCCCATGGGACCATGGGCGCTCTCTATTTGTGTGGGTTTTATGGGCATTGGCGTGCCTCTGATGCATATGCAATTGGAGGGCGCTTTTTTGTTGCCCGAAATGTCGATCAATAACAACAGGAGGGATCTGATTATGAGAATTATTGATGTTGTGCAATGGGATACAATGCCCGGGATTTTTGCCTGGCGTTATCCGGAAAACGAATTGAATACAAAAACTCAGTTGATAGTTCGAGAAGATCAGGAAGCTGTGTTGTTTAATTCCGGGCAGGCTTTCGGACCGTTTGGTCCGGGACGTCATGTGTTGAATACCTCAAATTATCCGGTGCTTACCTCGTTGGTAAAAACTGTCACGGGTGGACGTTCTCCTTTTTCTGCAGAAGTATGGTTTGTTTCCAAAGCTTTTAAGCTGGATATCAAATGGGGAACCGGAACCCCAATTCAGGTTGAAGATCCAAAATATCATATAATGTTGCCGGTACGCGCATTTGGGCAGTATGGACTGGTAGTAAAAGATACATCTAAATTTCTTATCAAAATGATGGGAATGGTTCCGACATTCAGCGAACAGGTTCTCGCCAATTACTTCAAGGGCATTGTCCTTACTGTGAGCAAATCCATGATTGCTAAATATCTGGTTGAGAATGGTATTTCTATTTTGCAGATGTCCGTGTATCTTCAGGAAATATCAGACGGTATCGAAGCCCGGGTACTCAATGAATTGGAAGATTATGGTATGTCGTTAGTGAATTTTACCGTAAACTCTATTTCCACAGACGAGGAAAATCCAGCTGTTATACAACTTCGCAATGCGCTGTCAAAAAAAGCAGAGATGGATATCATCGGATATACATACAAAGAAGAGCGGTCGTTTGATACTGTTGAAGCTGCTGCCGCTAACGAGGGTAGCGGAAATATTATGAATGTCGGTACAGGTTTAGGCATGGGGGTTGCATTAGGCGGACACGTCGGTAATATGATGAATAATCTTGCTGATAACATAAGTGTTTCATCCAACAGCAAAACGTGTCCGGCGTGTAACAAATCTATTGATGGAAATAGTATGTTTTGTCCCCATTGCGGTAAATCGACAACAAAAGATGATAATACAGTATGCAGTAAATGCGGAAATAAAATGAATGCAGACTGCAAATTTTGTCCAAGTTGTGGAGCTCCAAATGCAAAATTGAGCAGCACCAAATGTCCGGTTTGCAATGCAGTTGTGACAAAGGAAATGAAATTCTGTGGTTCATGCGGAACAGTTTTGGTCAAAAAATGTCCGAATTGCAATAGCGAAGTTAGTGACGGAAGTAAATTTTGCAACGAATGCGGAACTCAAATAAAGTAACCGGAGCATGTTTATGTTTGGTAAAAGACGTTTTTGGATTTCAGTCATTACGGTTTTAACAGCTGCTGTTACGTTTTATATTTCAAGGAAATTGACAGCGGTATATAACGTAAACTACTGGTATTCCGTCAGCAGTATTATAATCAGCGAACTGTTGCTGGGACTTTCGTCTGCGGAACTTATGAAAACAGATGAGCGCGCGATGCCGTTGCGCTTGGGTAATATAATTGTTTCCTCTCTGTATTTGATATTTACCTTGACATCGTCATTGCTTCTGGTGGGAAATATTCCAGAAAATTATTTGCAGATAATTCATGTCGCTGCGCTTCTGTTTGTAATAATTTTTCATATACTGTACGGAATTGCCCATTTTTCAGTTACGGAAAATGAGAATTTGCAGAAGAATGCTTTTCTATTGAAGAAAGACATTACAGTAAAGCTGTCTAAATTCAAAAGTATGCATTATGATTGGTTCAGTTCAAACACAGCTTTGCAAAGGCGTTTTTTGTCGCTTCAGGAAAGTGTCAGGTTTTCCGCTGAAAGTTTCAGGGGAACAGAAGATTTTGATAATCAGGTATCTGAAACTATTGGCGAATTGATGAGAACGACATGTATTGAAGACGCGTTAGCAGTTATCGAGCGCGCAGAAAATTACGTGAAGTTGCGGAACGATGCAATCAAGGAAATGCGCTGATTATATTTTTGAAACTTATTATATTTGTTTGACCGTCGGGGGAAATATTCCTTCGTAGTTTTAGTGCAATGAAACGTCATTAAAAAGAAAGGAAAAAAAATGGCAAAACAGGCACTTTATGCTCTTTCTGAGGGCGAAAATGTAATCTTTGAGTTGAACATTGATGACTTCAAAAAACCGGAAACACCAGGATTGATGGGCAAACTTATCGATATGTTGAAAGCCTCTCCATTGTATCAACTTATTTTTGGAGCTTATAAAGCAGAGGGCGTTTTCGTATTCACCAATGCTCGTTGTTTTATTTGTGTCAAAAGAACCAGACACGGATTTGTGGGTTTTTCCAAAGACGAAAGCAGAGATTATATCACATTTCCCAGAAAAGCTATAACAGAGTGGAACTGTTATGAAAAAGCTTATTCTCACCAATGGTGGGGGCTTTGTGCGTGTTGTTGCGCGACTTCCAGATTTGATATTTCTATAGGTCTGGATGGAAAAGACGAACCACTCACCTTTACGACTCATGATATCAAAACTGATGAAGAAGCTCAAGCTGTTATTGCTAAAATAGTAGAATTGAGCCAGAACGCCTGATAAATGAAATTAGTAATATCAATCTGGACAACAGTGCTATTGTTCAGATTGATTTTTTTCGTATGAATACCGTGATTTTTTGGCTCAAACTTAATGTTTATGCTCTGCTGATCGGCGCAGGGATTTTGTTTTTTACAGTCTTGTTTTTGTGCATTGATATATTAAACAACACATGGTGGAAATGTGTGTTGTTTATGATGTTGTTTGCATGTTTTCTCAAGAAAATGCTATTTATTTTTTCTCAGTATCAACATAAAAAAGAGATAATGGCAAGACTTTTCGAACTTTGTGCTCAGCATGGATATGACCCCCGGTTTTTCAGACATTATATGGATACATTGTGCATGAAGCGCGTTGTGTATCTTGTGTTAAAAGAGTTGTCCCTGGAGCAAGAATATGAAAAACTAAAAAGAAGCAGCTCTTGTGAAGATGCAGAGTACGATCAGCCGCTTATTATGAGCTGCAATTTTGAAGATGGAAAATTGGTATTCAATGTCAATACAGAAATAGAGGAGAGATTAAATGAAATGTAAATCATGTGGAAGTGAGTTGCCGGAAAATTCTTTGACGTGTGAATATTGCGGCTCAGTTTTTAAAGAAGAGGTCGATCCGAGTACAGCGCCCCAACAAATCAATGTGACCTACTCAATACAGGATGACACTGTGCGCAGCGGAAGTGAAGACGCTCAGGTTGTTGCTGTCAAAGGTGGTGATCTCGATTTCTTAAAGAAAAATCAAGCTGAAAGAGAAGAACAGCCCGGTAATGGATGTTGGATTGCATTACTTATTGGTGTGGTGGTGATTGTTGCAACTATTTGGATAATTGCAAAAAATTTGTGATAATTATATAAAAATAAATAGTTCAGAATAGGCTGCAATGGTTTTGTGCAACTTTTCAAACTATTATTTCCTGTTAAACAACGAGGTTGAAATGAACAAAAAAATTATGCTGTTGTGTGCTGTCTTTGCGGCAATTATATTTGCAGGTTGCTCACCTGAAAAAAAAGTTATCAAAGGTATTGTCAAAGCAGACCTTAAAATTCTTGAAGAGGGGTTGCGGAAAAACGCAAAGCTTTCAACACTTAAGGATGGTGATGGACGCACATTAAATCAAATGCTCGCAGTTTATCCCAATGAGAATGTGATCAAAATGATCAATGCATATATGTACAACAATACAATGGCATTGATTAAGGCACAGTCCATAGAGGAGGCTCAAATTTACTTCGAGCGAGGAGTTTTTCTCGGACATATAAATAATAATCCAGCTATGCCGACTGTGTTGCATTTGGCAGTAGAGGCAAATAACGTTGGGATTATTGAATTCCTGGTCAAAAATGGCGCTGATCCAAATTTGAAAAGCCCCATTGTTGCACCAGTTCTCCTTTCTGCTATCATGAAAAACAATATTCCGATGTGCAAAGAATTGATGAAAAATGGAGCTGAAGCCCGTTTCGGAAATCAAGGCCGCATCATTGTAAACTTCAATTGGGGAGATCCATCCCTTGATGAGATCAGAAGGATAGAGAATTGTATTCAATTAGGCTTGTTGGATGCCGAACGCGTTTTGCGCAGATACTATGTTATTAAGTCAACTGCCGATGCTTATGAACAAAAAGCACTTTCACGGTTTGAGATGTGGAAAATGCTGGTGAAAAATGGAGCTAATCCCAATACTTCGCCTATTTTGAGAGTAAATGGTATAGGGGTTAATGTTCTGGTTTTTCAAGCATATACATATGGAGATAATAAACTCAGTAAACTGTTGGGACAAGAAATTGGTTGCCGCAGTGAAGATATGAGAAAAAAATCTGTTGAATTGCTGACTGTGATGATTGAAAATGGACTTGATGTAAACAAACGTTACTATGGTCCCGGCGGCTTTGGTGTGGTTGAGTACACCCTTCTGAAGTGGGCTATGGATAATGAACATCCTGAATTGGTAAAATTGCTGAAATCTAAAAACGCAAAATTAAAATAAAAAACAAGAAAATCATTTGCTATTAGATTGGAAAATGGTAAAGAAAAATACCCCGGAGCTTATATTCGGCATCCGGGGTATTTTTTGATTGTGCAACTGCAGTTGTTTTGTTTCAGAAGTTGACTATTTCGTCTCCGTCGAGTCTGAAACCGGATATTCCGGCGAGGGTGGGAAGCTTTGTGGTGAGGTCTCCGTTGGTGGCAAGTTCGACGTGCCCGTCGAGCCAGAGCGTTCCGGCTCTGCCGTTGTGAAATCCGGCGATAGCGGTGTCGCTGCTCGGATTTATCCAATACCATTGGCACTGATAGGTTTTTCTCCAACTGTCGGCAAGCAGCAGGTAACGTCCCGGATTGGAAACGTGTTGAGGACGCACTACTTGAGAATAGTTCACCGCACCTCCGTAATCACGGAATTTTTTACGTATGCTTTCCAGTTGCCCGTCACGGAGTTTGGCGTTCCACGGAATATTGGTGTATGCACAGAAACAACCGTAACTGTTGGCGTTGGTCTTCAAGTCGCTGGTTCCTTTACCGTTGCCTCCGAGATATTTTACGGATGTGTCGAGAATAACATTATAGGGTGCTGCTGACGGACAGAGGGTAACATCAGCTTTGCTGACGTAATTGCCTCCAAGACGCTCTGCCCATTTCTTTGCAGCGTCATCTTTATATTTGTGGATGCGCATTATGCTTTTGCAGATATAGGCATTCCATCTGAGATAATCATGCTGATCGTTTCTTCCCTGGGTGAACATGATTATCGAGCCGAAGTCTCCGAGATATCCGTGGATGCCCAGACCGGTCTGTTTAAGGTTGTTTGTGCAGCTGGACGCTTTGGCACGTTCACGTGCCTGACTCAATGCAGGCATGAGGATCGAGGCAAGTATGGCTATGATAGCTATGACAACCAGCAGTTCGATAAGGGTAAACATACTGGATTTTTTCTGATGTGTTGATCTGGATTTTTGCATTTTTTACTCCCGTGTTGTTATTACAATGTATCTCCGGCAACAAATGTTGTTTTAAGCATTTTCTTTTGATTTTGTGCGGTTACTCCGTACTTGTAGTGTTCCAAGACAAGTTCGATCGCCATACTGCCGATTTTATAAAAATCCTGCTTGACCGAGGATATGGTTTGTCCCTCATATTCGTTGGCAAAACCGTCGAATCCTGCGATTTTTACATCATCTGGAACCCGGATGTTCTGTTTTTTCAGCGCAGAAAGCAGTTTTTTGGCACATTCGTCATTGTAACACCATAACACGTCCGGAAGCTGTTTGTTTTCAATTTCGATATCATCTGTTTTGCCGACGCAGTTGATAAATGAAATATCCAATCCATTCTTTTCAAAAATCGCAACAGCTTCCCTTGTTCGCGACAGATAGTGGTAAATAAAGGCAGGATTTGATTTGTCCGGGTACGAGTAGATACCTATTTTTTTTGCTCCTGCTCTTTTGATTTCATTGCAAAGTTCTGATATTCCGGGAGCGACATCTGCTCCGACAGAACCGATATGCGGCTTATTGCTGTAGCCAGCCACAAAAACTTGCGGTACTCCGGTATAATTGAGGATTTTTTCCAGAACATTATCGTTGGCAAGTCCGCGATCTCCGAGATGGATTATTCCGCTTGATTTTGCACAATGGGTCGCGATGAACTCATCAACGATTTTATCAGGGGTTCCCGGAGGAGGGGGATTGAGCATCATCGTTGATACTCCAAGCTCCGTTGCTCTGTCAAACATTCCTTTGATGTACTCCATGGCGATCGGACGGGTAGAGTACAATGAGAATTTTTCCGGAAGGATTATTCCTATCACCGGAAATGCCCCCTGAAGTTGTTTTCTTGCGGTACTTGCCACAGAAAGCGATTTATCCGCGTTTTTTATCACCAGCTCTTTTTCAAGCAGATATTCATACGCCCTGTGGACAGTCAGGCGGTTTATCTCAAACTGTTTTACCAGAGTCCGCTCCGACGGAAGCACATAGTTTTCGTTAGGAGACAGTGCCCTTAACTGTTTCAGCAACTCATCTGCAAGCTGCAGATGCAACGCAACTGGAGAGGTTTTATCCAGCTTGAATTGAGTCAATTCCAAATATTTTTTCATAACAGCATTGGATATTTGTTTTTGTGGTATGGTTTACTATACCACATGTAAGCAAAAAAGTCAAGCCGTCTATATGAAAAAGATGGAAAAATTCAGAGTTGTATAAGCCGCGCTCCGATTATTTTCGGTTTGCCGTCGGATATAACGATACGAATGCTGTAAAGCATGGAGGTTTTGATTTGAGGGAGTTGACTTGAGGAAGTTTGTTTTATAAAGTCAAGCTTCCACACATAGTCCTGACAGAGAGTCTGGTCTATCGCGGCAACGAAACTTGCGGAGACCAGTTTTCCGTTTTGAGCCAGACGCGCGCAGAGCTTTTCAAAAACAGCTCTTTTCTGCCGTATGTTTACCGTGTTGACGTTGAGATAAGGAGATATTTCCTTGAAATCATTGTTTTGGATTGCTTTAACCAGCGAAGAGACATATTTCTCGGAGAGAGATTTTCCAGCCGATATATCTGCTGTTGAAAATTTCTGCGGAGCTTTTGCGCTTTCCTGTGGTTCACTTTTGTTTGAAGCGCATCCGCAACTCAACAGAATCGACGCCAGCAGCGCAAGGACGTATGTTTGTTTCATAAGTGTTTCTCTCTTTCCAAAGGCAATATAATGCGTTGTCTTGCTGTTTTCAAGTCCATGTGAAATAAATCAGAGATTGTGTCCGCGAACTTGGACTGAATGCATGGGGACTCCAAGAAGTTCAGCGATAACAGGACATTTGACGCGGAAGAGAAAGTAAAGCGGACGCTCTTTAAAGTCCTCTTCAAGGCTTTCAAAATTTCCAATTCCTTTTGTGATGACAAGATCGCTGTTGTAAAGAGCATCCCTGTAATCATCCGGGATTTGGTCAAGCACAATACCGGAAGCTCCTGTTCCGCTGTCAACTATATGGAACTCATCAAGTCCGGACTCTGAGGCATCCAATCTGGTCACATCATTGAGGGCAGGGGCTCCACGCACTCCGACTGTGACTTTGTCCTGTATCTGTTCGAGAACAAGCCGGTCAAGAACCGCCTCTCCGCAGTTGTCCAGAACGTAGAAAATACGCTCAGCTTTGTTTATGCGTTCGATAAGGTCATCGAGGGCATTTTGATCAAAGGGCATATCAAGAACTTTGGCTATCTCATGCTTCGCATCTGAAAGCTGAAAGTCGGGATAGATTCCGTAATCAATGATATTGCCTCCAATGGCGATTTTTATTGCAGTTTCAAGCGGTTTTTCGGAGTTTTTGACTATTTGCCGGTACTCTTCGAGCAGTTCAAGTCCGAGCTTGGTTGATTTGATTTTTACTTCGCGGTAAGGGTCGGCGATCCCGGTTTCTCTGGTGAATATCCTTTGGGTTTCCAAGGTCATTCTCGGAGGAATCATATTCTCTCCGTTTTTAACCAGAAAATCCAACATTTCTCTCAGCAGTCTGGAGCGTTCTCTGTCGCTGTTTCCAACATCGCTTGACATGGATTTTATCATTTTAAAAATACAGTGATAACATTCAAAACGCAGTTTCATTTGTTGAGACCTTTCCGCAAGAAGTATATAGTTGCCGTCCATGCTGAGACGATCAACATGAGGATGAGTATAAAGAATTCTCCGTATCGCACGTAAACAGTACGTCTGACCTCCGGAGAGATATTTACCTTGACCTGTCTGATTGTTCTGCCTCTCCATAATTCGGGGCGCGATGATCCTTCGGAATAACATTGGGTAAACACTCCGGTTCTGGTAACGACACCGGAGCCGCCGTTATTTCCGCTGCGTATCATGTCAAGTCCGGTTTCAACCGAGCGCATAACGGCATTGGCAAGGTGTTGTTCCGGTTCGCTGCTGCGTGGATACCATGCGTCGTTGGAGAGTACAATGAGCAGGTTTGCCCCCCTTTTTGCGCTCTCTCTTGTTATATATCCGAAGACGCCTTCATAGCAAATAGCTACTCCGGCGGAAACTCCCGGAGCAAGCTGAAGCGGCTCATGATCTGTTCCGGAAACGATATCACGTCCCATATCGATATAGTCAGTTATGAATTTGGGAATGAATTTTCTGAACGGAATATACTCTCCGAACGGAACACGGTGTATCTTGCTGTATTTTCTCAGTACTTTTCCGTTTTCATCAAAGAAGAGCGCACTGTTTGAGGCAACAGGTTCCGCATACGGATCAGATTTCACCGAGGCATAATCCAATGCTCCGATGAGCATACGGCATTTGAAGTTCACGGTGAGCAGCCGTACCAGCTGCTGATAGCGCAGATTATTGAGCACATTGGGGTTGCGCATTATAAACTCACGCATATCTATCTCGGTATAGTAGCTCAACGGAATAGCTGACTCCGGCCAGATGATAAAACGGCTCTCCGGATATTGTTGAAGAGCTTTCATGCTCAATGAGCCGTAGATTTCAAGCGCCTCTTCCGCCTGCATTCTTGTTGCGTGTCTTCTCTGAGAGAGGTCTCCCTGAATAAGTACAGGTTTCCAAACGCTGCCTTTGTGAATTTGTTTTGAAATCGTTTCGGATCTGTGGTTTCCCCAGATCATGACAGATATTATGAGCAGTATCGGAGCGATCGCCGCAGTACGTCTTTTTTTGAAGAAGCAAATAAATATCGCAAGGTTGCCGAGCGCGACAAGATAGTTTACTCCGTAACTTCCGGTAACCGATGCAATCTGGATGAGGGGAATATTTCTCCATTGGGTTACACCGAGGTCGTTCCAGACAAAGAGCCGTGATCTTGTCCATTCAACGAGGGTGAACAATGCGGCACATCCGAATACGGCGAGCGTTCCGGTCAGGAATCTGTTTTTTTCGTCAGTCAGAGTTTTTTGCAGCATATATGATGCAGCCGCCGCCCAGACTGCCGGCCAGAGGGACAGGACCGGAGGCAGCAGATACGGAATAACAGGATTTATTTCACGTAAAAATCTGTAAGCAAAGAAGCTCCAGCCGAATCCCCATATCCATCCGCAGAATGCGGCGGCAAGCGGCTTTTTGCGGTAGATGATCCGCAGCAGAGGAACAAGCGTGACATACGCAAGAAATTCGAGATTGAATGGAGGCAATGCCGCAGCATACAAGGTGCCGGCGGCAAAGCAGATGAGCAGCTCAAGCGCAAATTTGCGGTGTTTGCCAAGTTTCTGGATCAGCGGTTGTATTTTCAATTTATCTGCCTCGTAGATATGGTTATATTTTATATAAAATACCCCGAAAGAGTGTGCTTTTCAAGAAAAAAAGAGAGATATGCAGAAAAAGAACTGCATATCTCCCGAGCAAACAAAATCAGCGGCATTATTTTGCAAAGGTTCTGCACCATTGCGGGTTTTCGGGACCGAAGTGTTTGAGCATGACAATAGGATCGCACTTGGAGTTGTTTTTGATTACAACTCCGCGTTTTGCAGCTTGCTCTGAAACGAAGTATTCGTCGCAGGTAAGTTCGCCGTACCGGATGAGAGCCGGAGTTTCGATAGGCATATCTTCGATGGTACCGTGTCCCTGCATCATGATAAAGCCGTAAGCCGCTTCGTCGGTGATCGTGACAGTCCGTCCCGGCAGGATGGTGAGTTTCTTGGCTGAAACATCTTTGGAGCGGTAACAGATCCATTGGTCGATATAACCCTTGGCGAGCATCTCTTCACGCGGTTCGGCATCGAGGGGGCGCATGAAACGATTTTTGACAAACTCAGGATCAAGGTTGAGATCCCAGTCGATGACATCGAGCAGATAGTCGAAGTCACCGATTTTGTCCTGCGGAGAGTTTTTCCAGAGCAAGTCTTCCGAAATAATCTGGTCATCAACCAGACTCTGATACATGGCATAGACATCGCTTGCGACCTGCGGCTCGTAGGTGCAGAGACTTCCGGGGGCGTGGAGAAGTCCCGGAGGCACATCCCATCCTGTTCCCGGTTCGAGGCGGTAGGCGCGTGAGAGGTTGGTGATTTTGTTATCGCCTTTGGTGAAGTTCATCAAAGCCTCTTTGACCTGCTCTTTTGTGGTTCCAGGCTCAAGACCGAAGAAGGTGAACGGAAAGTGTCCGCCGTGATTGTTGAGCTGCTCAGGGAAATAGTAGCTTTCGGGCTTGCCTTTCATTCCCACCAGCGCAGCATGGGCGTCGTCATGGTGGATGTGATGGGGCAGGGGACCGAGATTATCAAAGAATTTTGAGTAGATGGGCCATGCGTGATAGGTGTTCCAGATGCGCTCGCCGAGCAGCTCAGTACCCAACTCTTCTACGGCGTCGTTGAGCGGAATAAGTCCGCTGCCGGTCACGATGTGGCTGATTCCTTCATATTCCGGAGTATCCGGACCGTTATCGGCAAAGGTGGTACTGGCGAGCCAGCGTTCATCGATTCCACCGCGCTTGCCGCCCAGCGCATAGTAGTCGTCAGGATGCAGTTTGATGCGTCTGCCCGGAATACAAAATGCTCGGGGAACCCAGTTCGGCGCAAGTCTGAAAATTCCTTTGCCATCGGCAAAAGCCTGACGTATAGCTTTGATTTTTTCACTCATAATAATACCTCCTTGATTAGCGGTTGAATTCAAAAAAGTCTCCGTCATCGAGACGGTCTATTTCAATAACGGTGTTGCCGCCGCAGACGGAGTATTTGCAGACTTTTCCATCTGAAGCTCTTTTTACTGACGATGGAACAAAACCTGTGTCAAAGCTTATCTTCACATTGTAAAGCGGAAGATTTGGCAGTTCCTCCTGATAGTTTACGACTCCGGCAAGGACAGTTTGTCCGTCATCAGATTTGAGTCTGGTGATTTCAACTGAGCCGGGAAGGTTTTCAGAAGAGACAACAAATTTGGGAAGATACTTCTGCAGGATTTTTGCCGCAAATGTCTGCTGCGAGTGTTGACGCAGGCAAAGGAAACTTCCTGCAATATATACCGCTTTGCCGTTGCCGTAAATATGTTCTGTGATTGCGGCAAAATCAGTTGCGTCTATTCCCGGCGGATTTGAGTGTATGGAAGCGTAATTATCCGGATCGTCGCAGGGAAAATCCGGCATATTTATCCTTGCCAGAACTTCAGCTCCGCAGGAAGTTACCAGCGGCGCATTGATATTGGATAAAATAAATTCGTCTGCCGTTTGGGTATAGCTGATTTTTCCGGTGTCTTTACCGGAGTAGTTTACGCCGAACAAATCGGCAAGCGCAAAGTTTCCGGAAGAGTTTCCAAAACGGTCGCAGAGTGAAGTTTTTCCTGTTGCAATAAGGGTTCCTCCCTCAGAGCAGAAGCTGCGCAGACGCTCGCACTCTTTGGGGGTCATGAATTTTGCATTGTTGACGATGATGGTTTTGAACTTGCTTATATCCTCTGTAGAATCAGTGATGATCTCATAAGGAACATGCATCTTTGTCAATATTTCAGCCGTTCCCAGCACTTCGTCCAAAATAACGTTGTGCCTGAAATCCATATTGGTTCGCTTGTCGCTGAAGCTTGAGAGTTCGACTCCGTTGAGTGAGTCGTCAACACAGCTTGACATGGAAAAATATAGACCGACTTCGGCATCGAGATGTGGATGGTGTTTTTCGATAAACGATTTATATGGTTCAAGTTTTCCGACCACATTTCCAAGCCGGTCATAGAAGCGGCGGTCAAGAGTTCCGTCCGGATTGATAGCATCAATGAAAAAGAACGCTCCAGCGTTGGCGAGGGTGGTGAGCGCGTGTATATAAAGCTCTTCGTCGGACTTGGTCGAGGTGTGATCGCTGAGAGAGACGCATCTGCTGGTCATAAACTCGTATGGCTGATGTTTTGAGTAGGCAGCAAAGACTTTGGCACCGAGACGCTGCTGCAGTTTTCCACCGTAAAAATCGCCGGAGGCATAATCGCTTGCGGCGGCAATTCCGGAGCTCTGACCGAGAAACCATCCGTGGAGCACCGGAGAAAACTGATGAGTCACCGATATTCCCGGTTTTACTTTTTTGCAGAAGTTGGTGAGCTCCATCGCAAACGCAGCTATGGAGTCCTCTCGGAAACGCTGAAATGTTACCCATACGGGATCACTCCAGTCTATGATTTGCGGAATATCTTTGCCATACATTTTTCTGCAGTTTTCGCATTGGCACACCATGGGCCAGAAGGTCATATCAATAAAAATTCCGTCAACATCGTAAGAGAGTACCTCCTGTATCTGGGATTTGAAAAACTCCTTGGCATCCGGGCTGTTGGGACAGGTGAAACGGTAACGTCCGTTGCGCTCAAGGCCGTTGATGTCGCGCATTCTTGCCTGCGGAAGTCTTTTGGCAGAGTCGTTGTGGTAGAGTATCGTGTAATAAGCAATCGGAGATATGTTGTTTTTGCGAAGCAAGGAGACGGTGTCTCCGAAAATATCCCGGTCTCCTATTCCGCGATGAGTATGTCCGACTTTTGTCGGGTAATAGCAGTTTCCGTTGTGGTCGCAGGAATATACCATTGAACTCTCAACTCCGGAGCGTTTTATCATATCAACATAAACTTCGCTGGAAAATCCCGTCATATAGCTGCTGTCGCAATCTGTGATGTGATTGTCAATAAGCATTCGGGAATAAAGTTTTTCATGCCACTTCATTTTGAAGTCTCCTCTGTTTGAAAATAAAAATATTGCAAAATAAATATACGCCGGAAATCAATTTTTTAATAGAGGATAAAACAACTTTTTATAGCATAAAACGTGTTTTTGTATATTGAAAAAGTTGTATTGTCAGGTTATATTAGCCCTGAATATAGCAGAAACGGTGTAAATATGGCATACAAAAATTTATCTGTGACTTATGGAGCTTTCTGGCATGGTATCTGGCAGCCGGGAAGAATAGAACCCAACCGCAGACTTTATGATTATGAACTTGTCTGGTTCTCTTCCGGAGCAGGGCGGGTGATAATCGGTGACAAGGTGTATAAATGCCTGCCCGGAAGCGTGATCATAATACCTCCGGCTGTGGTTCATTGTACTGTTGCTGATACAGCAGTTGAGAGATGGTGTATCCATTTTGACTGGTATGGAGACTGTCCGTTCCATGCTGATAATTCCGGTAAGGAGAGCTACTTTGTCTATGACGATCAGGGTGACAGTCTGTTTGTTCCATCTCTTGCTGCGTCTGCTCCTGGTTTTCCTGCGGCAGATTTTCCGTATTTCTGCCGAAGTGTGCCGCCAGAGGTTTACGAATACATCAGGACGTTTTTTCAGATATGCGCCAGCGATCGGCTTTCCGCAATCGGACATCTGATGCTCGTGCTCGGAGCCGTCTTCAATGCGAAAAGAACCCATTTTGAAAGTCCAGCCAGTGTTTTATTGAAGGCAAAGAGCATCATCGATCGTGAGTTTTCCGACTGTACGACCACAGCAGGATCTGTTGCCGCAAGCTGCAATGTTTCAATAAATTATCTCAATACTCTCTTTAAACGCAACTTGGGTGTGTCCACCACAGGTTATATCCTTTCACGGCGTTTGGAATATGCATGTACCCTGCTTTCGGACAGCTCGATGACCGTTAAAGAGATATCCGCTCTGTGCGGATTTAACGACCACAATTACTTCTGCCGGCTGTTCAAAGCGAAAAAAGGCGTTACTGCCGGAGAAATGCGGAAAGAAACAGCTGTGTGAACTTGAAATAATAAAACAGAGAGCTATATTTTAACAGATATGACAAAAGGAGAGATTTATATGCGTATTTTATTGTTGATGACAGTACTTTTTTTCTGCGGAATTTGTTTCGGAACTGATTTCCCCGCTATCCATACAGTAAGGGGGGAGCTGGATAAAATGTCCGGCCATCTGCAGGGAGCCTGCGCATCTCAAGATGCTTTTTATTTCGGGCATCAAAAAGGAATATTCAAACTGACTCGCAACGGAAAATTCATCAAACACATCTCTGCTCCGCTGCACTCAGGAGACGTCTGCTATTACAAGGGAAAAGTTTACTCCGCAGTAGCATATTATGATAAGGCCCGCCGCGGAAAAGGCTGCATCAATGAATACGATGCCGATTTGAATTTGTTGAGAACTTATGAGCTCGAGGTCAGTACTGACGGAATAACGGTCCTCAACGACAAAATTTACTTTGGTGCAGGACCGACTCAGCAAAAATTACATCGCGGAAACCGGATCGGTGTCATTCCTGTCGATTTCAAAGGAAAGCCGGAGTTCTTTGACATAGATCATGGATATCCGACCCACTTCGGAGTGCAGGGTATCGCCACCGACGGCAAACTGCTTTTTATGTCATTCTACTGTCATGAGTACGGCGTTGGTGTTTTTACTCCTGATTTAAAACCGGTCGGAGTAATCAAATTTACTTCCAGTATCGGTTTCGGAGATTTTCCCCAGAATAAAACCGCTGATACCGTGTTTTTCAGAGTGCGCCAAAAATATAACCGCAAAAAGAAAGAAAAACCTTATTTTATAATAACATTCCATAAGTATCAAAATGGAAAAATGATAAATCTTTCACCAAAAGGAAAATAAAAAATGAGTGAGAAAATAAATATCGGAGTTGTAGGTCTGCGTTTCGGCAAGGGCATGAGCAAACATTTTATTGTTCTCGGCAAAGGCGGAAAATATCTTAACATCACAGCTGTCTGTGACTTCAATCGTGAGATTACTGATGAATATGCAGCTGAAATCGGAGCAAAAGCCTATTACGATTTAGATGACCTTCTCCGCGATCCGGACATTGAGGCTGTCGCACTTTTTACTCCTCCGGGGGGCAGGGCGAAGCTCATCCGCAAATGTATCGCTGCCGGAAAACATGTGTTGACCACCAAGCCGTTTGAGCTCGATCCCCAGGAGGCTTACAGTGTCCTCAAAGAGGCACGTGAAAAAAATATTGTGGTGCACCTCAATTCTCCCAATCCTGTTCCCACTGAAGAGATGGTTCAAGTGGAAAAGTGGAAACGCGATTACAATCTCGGCAGAGTTGTTGCCGGAAATTTTGAAGTTATGATGGATAAGAATGAAGTTCCGGATGGCTCCTGGTATGATGATCCTGAGCTTTGTCCGGCGGCTCCGCTTTACCGTATCGGAATTTACGCGCTCAACGATATGATTGCGATTTTTGATGATGCTCCTGTCGCGGCGTTCTGCGTGGATACCCGCATCCGCACCGGACGTCCGACCGCCGACAATGCAATCCTGACTGTTCAGTTCGCCGGAGGCGCATTGGGAACGATCCAGTCCAGCTTCTGCGTCGGCAACGGAGATGAGTTCATCGGCAGCTATACGATCCATTTTGAACGCGGAAGCATATCGCGTGGACCTTATGTTGTCCGTGAGGATGGAGCTATTGGCAAATACGATTTCACTATCCGCTGGCGTACCGAAGCTGGGGAACCGCACTCAGAGTGTTTCAGACTTACTCCGGGAGCTGACCGCAGCGGAGATTATGAGTGGGAGTTTTTTGCTGAGGCAGTCCGCAAGGGCGGAATCGTTCTTCCCGGTCAGATTCCGATAGAGAACATCGTAAACGGAGTGAGTGTTATTGACGCGATGAAACGCAGTCTCAAATCTCACGCGCTCGAAACAGTTGAATCATATTGAGAGATACTGTTATGAAAAGGGTTCTTGCTGTTTTTCTTGCGCTGGTGCTTCCGTGCGTGCTTCTTGGAGACAAGGCACTCAGTTACGAAAAAAATGTCAAAACCAACCGTCGCGGAGAAATCTACATATCCGGAATTCCGCAGGTGAGCCAGAAACGTAATTTTTGTGCTCCGGCGTGTATTTCTATGGTTGTCCGTTATTTTGACAACAATTTGAACCAGAAGAAACTTGCAAAACTCTTTTCGACCTCAAAGAAGAAGGGAACTCAATCTGAGGAGATCGTCAACGCCTTCAGCAACGAAGAGCTGGCAGGATTTGACATCAAACGCATATATGCGATCAGTGCAGAAGAGTACACCCGGATGATGGAGATGTACAATACTGCTTCCAGCGGCAAGCGCAAACGCAAAAAATCCAAAGCGAGTGCCACGGATAATATATTCGACTCCCTCAATCCGGAGGTCGCCCGCAGAGTGTTTCCTTCTGTCCGCCGGGAGTTGGCGGCCATTATGACGACAAGATGCATTCAGCTTATCGAGTCAGGAATTCCTGTATTGTGGTCAGTCGGAATGAATCTTGATCCGGCGGTGAAGATGAAGGGCGGTCACATGCGTATAATCGTAGGCTACGAAAAGAGCAGCAAACGGGTAAAGCGTCTCCTCTACCGTGATCCGTGGGGAGGCTCTACCAAGCTGAAAAAAGTCGATCTTGATGATGCTGTGTCCATGACCATGGAGCTCTATGTGATAACTCCCAAAAATGTGAGCATCTTGAGTCCGCTGGAAGCTAAATGGAAGCGTGAGAATAACTCTTACAAGAAAAAGACCTTCATTCAGCAGAAGAAGGGCCGGGTTCCCTCAGTCCGCCATTGACGATCAGGCGCATGCGTAGAGGACGATAGCTGTGCTCATAACGATTGCACAGATTATCCGGCGCATCCATAATCCGCGGCTTCCGTGAGCATCGAGTGATCCCCAGCCGAAACGGCAAAGCATGATCGCTATGATGACTGATATTATTCCGCGGCTGGATTGGATCACGTTGGCGAACACCGGACCGATCAGACCGAAAGAGACAAAAAGAGCAACTTGAGAGAAAAAGTAGATCACTCCGAACGGAGAGCCATGCTTGAGCTGCTCCCAGGAAAAATCGCATTTTTTGAGCAGCGGGAGCATACAGAATCCGAGGATCATGTAACACGTGGCGCAGACTCCGAGGCCGTCGCACCAGACGTTTCCGCTTGCTGAAATTTTCATGAGATTTGTTTCGATCAGATCTGCGGTGCAGTAACTTATTACAGTTGCCATTAAAAATCCGATTGCCGGAAGTGTGATTTTTCTGGTCGATTTGCCTCCGTTCATAATGAACGCGCAGGCTGTTGCAAGCAAAATAGCAATGATTTGGGTGATCGTAAGACGCTGTCCGTAAAAAATCGCGGTAAAGACAGCAAGTACCACTATTTTGAGTCCGAGCAAAGATGACAGACGGCTGGATTCAATATGTTTCTGAGTGGCAAAAAAGAAAAATTGTCCTATGCAGGTAGCTGCTATCCAGAGCAGCAGGACAACAATAAGCTCTATGGGTTTGTTGAATAGTCCCGTGGGAAAAAATATCAACGATATCGGAATACTGACTATTCCCATGGCGATCTGGGAGAATACCATAAGTTTGAATGATGAATTATACCGCTTCATAAATGCTGCACTTGAGAGATAGCTGAAAGCCTGAAGCAAAGCGCATAATGCAGCAGCGAAAATTCCCATGACCATTTGGAATATTCCTGAAAATTTATTGTTGAAATTGAAGAAAAGCCGCTCCGGAAAGACTTCCAGAGCGGCTTGATTTGCTTTGACGCAAAAATTACTTGGTCATCGCCTGGGCGACAGCGACGGCGACATCGACAGATGCACCGACCATCGGGTTGTTGCCCATACCGATGAGACCCATCATCTCGACGTGAGCAGGAACCGAAGAGGAACCGGCAAACTGAGCGTCGGAGTGCATACGTCCCATGGTGTCGGTCATGCCGTAGCTGGCGGGACCGGCTGCCATGTTATCGGGGTGCAGGGTACGTCCGGTACCGCCGCCGGAAGCAACTGAGAAGAAGGGCATACCTTTTTCGATACGCTCTTTCTTGTAGGTTGCCATGACAGGGTGCTGGAAACGGGTGGGGTTGGTTGAGTTACCGGTGATGGCGATATCAACTCCCTCAAGCCACATGATGGCGACGCCTTCGCGGACGTCATCGGCACCGTAGCAGCGGACAGCGGCGCGCTCGCCTTTGCTGTAAGCCTTCTCAGAGACGACTTTGACTTTGCCGGTGGCATAGTCGAATTCAGTCTCAACACCGGTGAAACCGTTGATGCGGGAAATGATGTTAGCGGCATCTTTTCCGAGACCGTTGAGGATGACGCGAAGCGGCTCTTTACGGGCTTTGTTAGCGCTGCGGGCAAGACCGATAGCACCTTCGGCAGCTGCGAAAGACTCGTGACCGGCGCAGAAAGCGAAGCATTTGGTCTCGTCTCTCAGAAGCATGGAAGCGAGATTTCCGTGACCGAGACCGACTTTGCGGTCATCAGCGACAGAACCGGGAATGCAGAAGGACTGAAGACCTTCTCCGAGAGTCTTGGCGATCTCGGCGGCGTTGGTCTGACCTCTCTTGATG
This sequence comes from Lentisphaerota bacterium, assembly GCA_015061775.1. Lineage (GTDB taxonomy): Bacteria > Verrucomicrobiota > Lentisphaeria > Victivallales > Victivallaceae > UBA1784. Next base: position 91,600 of record SUVY01000001.1, read on the forward strand.
GCGACAGCTGCGCCGACGAGGTAAGCCCAGCAGGCGTTCTCGAAGCAGATGGGCTGAATGTCTTTGACACGCTTGTAGATGTCAAGACCTTTGGACTTGGTGATCTCTTCTGCCTCTTCGATGGAGGCGATGCCGTTGGCATTGAGGAACTCGTTGATCTGTTTGATCCGACGTTCATAACTTTCAAAAAGTGCCATGATAGACTCTCCTTATTACTGATGACGCGGATTGATGGTTTTGGCGGCATCGGCGAAACGGCCGTAGGTGCCGGTGAACTTCTTGACCGCTTCGTTGGCATCTTCGCCTTTGGCGATAGCGTCGAGCATCTGACCGAGCTTGACGAACTTGTAACCGATGACCATATCCTCTTCGTCGAGGGCGATCTCGGTGACATAACCTTCAGCCATTTCGAGGTAGCGGACACCTTTGTCAGCGGTACCGTACATGGTACCGGTGATGCTGCGGAGACCCTTTCCGAGATCTTCGAGACCGGCACCGATCGGGAGACCGTCTTCACTGAAGGCAGTCTGGGTGCGGCCGTAAACGATCTGGAGGAAGAGTTCACGCATAGCGGTGTTGATGGCATCGCAGACGAGGTCGCTGTTGAGGGCCTCGAGGATGGTTTTTCCCGGAAGGATCTCAGCAGCCATAGCGGCGGAGTGAGTCATACCGGAGCATCCGATGGTCTCGACGAGAGCCTCCTGGATGATACCTTTTTTGACGTTGAGGGTAAGTTTGCATGCACCCTGCTGCGGGGCACACCAGCCGACACCGTGAGTAAGACCGGAAATGTCGGTGATCTCTTTGGCCTTGGTCCAGGCTCCTTCCTGCGGGATCGGCGCGGGACCGTGTTTCGGTCCTTTGGCGACGCAGACCATCTGCTCGACTTCTTTAGTGAAGTTCATCGCAAATCTCCTTGTTTTAGTTTGAAAATCATTGCCCAAAGCAATACCTGAATAACATTTATATAAGATACAGCCTGCCGGAGTTTTTTTCAAGTTCAGAGACCAAAAAAGTCCCGGCAAAAATATCTGCCGGGAGCAAGCGGTTGATACCAGTAATCAGGCGATGATATCGAAGGAGCTTTTCAGGTCGGTTTCTATGCGGGCTTTGAGATCTACCCAGTTGCCCGCGTATCCGTTGCCCCAATAGCCAATTCCGCCCCAGCCGGTGTTGTATTCTCTCAAGAGAAGGTCGGCGCTGCCGTCTCCGTTGTAGTCTCCGGAGGCTTCGATCTCGAAGCCTTCTCCGAGGGTTCCTCTCCAGCGTTTGGTTTGGCTGTTTCCGTCATCCCATATCCAGACGTTGTTGGTGTTGCGGTCGAGCACCATGATGTCGTCGATACCGTCTCCTTCAAAGTCTCCCACGGCGGCGACTTCCCAGCCGCTTTCGAGCTTGCCGACGCTCTGGGTCTTCCAGTTCCAAGTGGCAAAGGAGGTGTCCTGATTTGTCCAGAGGTAAACTTGGTGGTTATAGTTGTTGACCATTACAAGTTTATCCATTCCGTCATCGAAGGAGCCCGCTCCTTCGATAGTCCAGGTAGCGAAGTCTCCCTCGTTGACGTGGAAAATATCCTTGTAGGTGGTTCCGCCTAGGACTACTCCGATGCTTCCATTGGTGTCGTAAATCAAAATGTCATCGTATTCGTCTCCGTCGAGGTTGGCGAGGCATTGAGTGTTGAATGAGCCGTCAACCTTGCAGAGATCGACGTAACCGTAACTGCCCTTTTGGAGGTCTGTCCATGCGGCGAAACGGTTGCCGACTTCGTTGTAGAGCAATACTCCATCATAATCGACTTCGGAGCCTTTGAAGTGTCCGACTCCGGCAACACGCCAAAGCTCGGCGTCAGCTTCAGACCACTCCCAGATGCCGCGCCATACCGCAGGAACTGAGCCGTCGTTGGCGATGTATCCCACTTTCCCCTTTTCGCTGTCCCATGCAAGTATCTGTGACGTTTCGTTTGAGAGCAAGTTTGTGTCTGCTGTCGTTGCGATATCCTGAATGCTCAAATGCAGGGTTCCTTTGGTGTTGGTCAACTTGTATTTTCTATCGTTATATTCGAGAACATCTCCGTTGACGGTCAGCGTTCCGATGTTTCCGCTCTCCGTATTGATAGAGAGCGTTGAAGAGATGTTCTGCGCTTCCTGGGCGAGCTTGTAAGTTCCGTAATTCTGGTTGGAGTCAACCGTTATGGTGTAGGTCGCATCTCCGTGTATATCGCTGAAGTCAATTATCATATAGCCGTCTGATACTGTTTTCTCGGCAACGGTAAAGTCGATGATTGCTCCTTCGTAAGCTGAGATGGTCGAAAAATATCCAAGAAAGCCGCCTTTCAGTACTCCGCCGGAGTATATGTACACGGTACCGCTGTTTATGATGTAGTTCGCAACTCCGCCCGAGAATATGTACATAACTCCTGCGTTCGTTACGTTGTTTGCGACTGTATTTGAGTGCAAGCTCATAGAGTCCCAAATATACCCTCCGGAAATGGTGTTTGAGACAAAGGTAACGTTTGCTCCATCTTCAATGTCAACGCACCCTCTGTTTTCCTTGATCGCAGTTGCGGTTCCGCCTGAAAGGATTTTTATCGATCCGCCTCGGTTTACAGTGGTGCTTTCTATGACTCCTCCGCTAAATACCGTAATACTTCCATAGCTGTTTACTTCGGTGTTGTTTGCCACACCACCTGAGGATATAACAACAGCACCGGAACTTATTGTGATACTGTTCGCCACTCCTTCGGAGGAGATGTGCATATATCCGCTGTCAGCTACCGTTGTGCTGTTCGCAACTCCCCCGGAAGAGACAACCAAACTGCCGCTGCCCACAATATAGGTACTGTTCGCCACTCCTCCGGAAGAGATGTGCATATATCCGCTGTTAGCTACCGTTGTGCTGTTCGCAACTCCCCCGGAAGAGACAACCAAACTGCCGCTGCCCACAATATAGGTATTGTTCGCAACGCCTCCGGAAGAGATGTATATACCGCCCCTATTTACGGTAGTGTTATTCGCAACACCGCCGCTGGATATCCTCAAATTTCCACCATTTGCCGTGGTACTGTTCGCGGTTCCTCCAGAGTAGATATACAGACAGCCCCTTGAATTTATCTCGGTACTGTTCGCAACACCGCCGCTGGATATCCACAAATTTCCACCATTTACCGTGGTACTGTTCGCGGTTCCGCCGGAGTAGATGAACAGGTATCCGTTGTTTACTGAGGTATTATTCGCAACTGTGCGGGAATGTATGGACATCGATTGACATAGATTTAAAGTCAATTCGGTGATGGTATTGGAGACAAAGGTGATGTTTGCACCATTTTCAAAGCCAACGTATCCACCATTTTCCTTGATTGCGGTTGCTGTTCCGCCGCTTGAGATGTGTATAGCTCCGCCGGCATTGACCGTTGTGCTGTTCGCAGTTCCGCTGCTGAAGATATACAATCTTCCTCCATTTACGGTAGTGTTGCTCGCCGCGCCACCTCTGGAGACGAACAGAGCTCCATCGTTTACGGTAGTGTTATTCGCTACACCGCCGCTGGATATCCACAAATTTCCACCATTTACCGTGGTACTGTTCGCGGTTCCGCCGGAGTAGATGTCCATATCTCCATCGTTTATTACAGTCGTGTTGTTTGCCACTCCTCCGCTTGAAATGCGCAGATGACCACTGAAATTTACCGTAGTGCTGTTCGCGGCTCCGCCGGAGTAGACGTACAGATAACCACTTGAATTTACCGTTGTACTGTTCGCAACTCCACCGCTTGAGACGTACAGGTGTCCACCGGAATTTAGTGTTGTTATGTTCGCTGTTCCGCCGCTGGAGACCCACAGTGAACCAAGAATCACCGTGGTACTGTTCGCAGTTCCTCCGGAGCTGATGTGCATATCGCACCAGTCGCTTATTGTGGTGGTGTTTGCGATGCCTCCATTCAGGATGTACAGATATCCTCCGGCATTAAAATAATCGCCGTTTAAGGAAGTGTTGTTCGCAACTCCACCGGAGCAGATGTACAGGTATCCGTTGTTTATTGAGGTATTATTCGCAACTGTGCGGGAGTGTATGGTCATCGATTGATATGACTTTAAAGTCAGTTCGGTGATGGTATTGGATACAAAGGTGATGTTTGCACCATTTTCAATGCCAACGTATCCACCATTTTCCTTGATTGCGGTTGCTGTTCCGCCGCTTGAAATGTGTATAGCTCCACCGGCGTTGACCGTTGTGCTGTTCGCTTTTCCGCCGCTTGAGACGCACAAATTTCCCCCATTTACAGTTGTGCTGTTTGCAGTTCCGCCGCTGGAAATGTATATTTTTCCCCAACCATCCAAGGTAGTGCAGTTCGCAACACCGCCGGAATAGATATGCATACTCCCGTTATAAGTAAGAGTAATGCCGCTGCTGATTACACCGCCTGAAATGTAATATGCCATAAAAAACTCCTGAAGTTGAATTTACTTGCATTGTATAATATTACATTATTTAAGGATTTTGCAAGCGGGAAGCAAAAATAAACTCCGGAAAACCTTGTGTTCTCCGGAGTTTGGGGACGGTGGATGATTGAACGTTACGGGATTTGCAGCTTTATTGCGTTGGATAGCAGTAGCGAGGCTGCAATCAGTAGTGCCGCGACTGCCGCCAGCGCGGGAGCGTACTCTTTGTACTCCACATAGCGCGGCTGTTCGATCGTGGTCTTCTCGAGTTTGTTTATCTCAGCCATTACCTTTTTCATTCCTTCAGCGTCGGCGGCGTGGAAATAGCTGCCTCCGGTTTTTTCGGCGAGCGTGCGGAGCAGTTTTTCATCGAAGCTGTCTCCGACCGGAATAAAACGCGAACCGAATGACTCATCGAGAACGTAGGCGTTTTGACTTCCTATTCCGACGGTGTGGATTATCACGTTGTAATCATGCGCAAGCAATGCCGCCTGTTCCGGAGTTATCCGGTTTTCTGCGGTGTTCGCTCCGTCGGTAAAGAGCACGAGCACTCTGCGCGGAGCCTTCGACTCCTTCAAACGCGACACGGCTGAGGCGATGGGGGAGGCGATTCCGGTGGCGTCTCCGATCATTCCGGGTTCGAGTTGCTCCAGCCGCTCGATAAGCCACTTGTGGTCGAGCGTCGGAGCCGAAAAACTGTAAGCAAGATCTGCAAATCCCAGCAACCCTATACGGTCATTCGGACGCGCTTTGATGAAACGCGCTATCTCCTCCTTTGCCACATCGAGACGGTGTTTGACTTCCCGCTTTTTTACTGCCTCAAACAAAGCTGCCGAAGTGCGGATCTTTGAGGGAACATCCATTGCCTGCATACTTCCGGACATATCGATAGCTATAATGATATCTATTCCACGGGCTCTTACTATGACGCGCTCATCTCCGCGACGCGGACGCGCCATGGCAAAAATCATCACCGTACACGCTCCGAGCATGATATACTGAGCTGCCGACAGACGGCGGAGTCTGCGCTTTTTGCCCTCCCGGAACGGCGCTGCGGTGGATACCTTTATCGCCGGATACCTTTTGAACATGGCAAGATGCAGCCAGAGCAGCGGTATCAGCAGCAGAAAAAACAGCATGGCTGGATAGGCAAATTCAAACATCTTTCTTCTCCTTGATATCTTCCGGGCGGGTTATTTCGACCAGTTTTACCGCTTCATTCAAGGCGTCTTTCAAGAGTTCACGGTCAGGAGTCGCCAGCGCAAACTTTACCCGGTCGGAGGCATTGAGAAAGTTTTTCAGAAACGGTTTGCTTCCATCCGGAAGAAATTGGCTGTTTCCGGAAATATCTTCCAGAAATTCCGAAGTTGTGCGTCTCGTTGCCGGCAATCCGAACCGGGTTTCCAGGTATTGCCTGACAAGGTCGGTCAGACGGGCGATTCCTTTGGCAGGAGTTATTCTCTCAAGCTCAACGTCGCTTTTGAGCTGCTGCAATTCTCCGCGCGCTCTTTCCCATTCGCTCAACGGTGTTTCGCGTTTTTTGAAGCATAAAAAGTAGAGTATCGTGAGCATGATTGCCGCAACGATGATAACTGAGGTGACCGCCGCGATGATTTTGGAAGTCTCTTTTTTGACGAGTATCTCTTCCTTGTTCGCAAGCTGGAGAGTTTTGATCTCAGTAACGGTCGGCTCGGATATCGTAAATTGCGGAATCTTTACCGTGAAGTTTCCTTTTTTACGGGGCAGGGCGATGGTGAATGCTACAACACCGTCGGATGTTGTTCCGGGAGTGATGGCACGCAAATTGAATTTGAGCTCTTTCTTTGAAGAAAGCAATCCACGTTTGAGGTTTACTGTTTCCGGAGAGCCGGCTAAAACAGCGTATTTGCCTCCTTCAATGCTGATGTCATGGATCTTTCCGCACAACGGAAGGGTAAATTTGACGCTGCAAGGAATCGTTTCACCGATCGCAAACTGGCTGGATGCTCCAATTTCAACATATTCAGGAATCGCCGGAAGCTCTGATTTCCGGCACGATATTCCCAAAGCGATCCCCCACGCCGCTGCCGCCGCTGTTATTATAAGGAGCAGCGGCAAAATTATATATTTGATACTTTTTTTCATGGTCAACTCCGGCGGGAAATCCTCTTTTTGCGCCGATTGAAAAACGATATCACCGGTTTTAATACATCTTCTCCGCTGCCTATCTCTATCAAATCGACTTTTGCGCTTTTGCAGAATTGACGGTGCTTTTCATGCAGCTCTTCAAGTCTGCCGTTTACCGCGTTTCTTGCTGTGGATGAGCCGTTGAAAATCACGTTTTCTCCACTTTCGGCGTCCTCGAGCACCGCTGATACAGATACGCTCCACTCTTTTTCCACGGGATCGATGAGTTTCAGGGCGATAACATCCTGCTTTCTGCTCAGAAGTTTGAGCTCAAGCAGAGGAAAGTTTTCGGAAAGAAGATCGCTGAGCAGAAAAACTATTCCGCGCTTTTTCATCAGGCTTGATGCCTCTCTCAGGGCGAGGGCAAGGTCTGTTCCGGTGGACTGCGGCTTGAAAGCGAGCATTTCACGTATAAGGCGCAGCGTATGTATCCTTCCTGAGCGCGGAGGTACATACAGTTCTATCTTATCGCTGAACATCAGCAAGCCGACTTTATCTCCGTTCTTTCCTGCGCTGAACGCCAGCAATGCCGCGAGCTCACTTGCGGTGCGGCGTTTGCTTTTTTCGGCAGCTCCGAACGCTCCGGAGGCAGATACATCTACTGCAAGCAGCACAGACAGCTCACGCTCTTCTACGTATTTTTTGACGTAGGGAGCGTTCATTCTGGCGGATACGTTCCAGTCGATACCGCGGACATCATCTTCGAGAGTGTATTCTCTCACTTCATCGAATTCGATACCGCGTCCTCTGAAAACGCTCCGGTAAGCTCCGGCTGTTATCTCCTCAACGATCCTGTCGGTGCGGATTTCCAACAACCGGAGCTGTTTTGACAGTTCCGGATCGAGCATGATATTTTCCTTTTCAAGGAGTCCGCAGTTCGGCAAGCAGACGCGCGATGACGGCGTCGGCATCGATGTTTTCTGCCTCGGCTTCGTATGAGAGCACTATGCGGTGGCGCAATACATCAGGAGCTATCGCCTTGATATCTTGCGGAAGTACGTAACTTCTTCCCTGAAGCAGAGCCATTCCTCTTCCGGCAAGTGCGAGGGCGATCGATGCACGCGGACTTGCTCCGAAAGAGATCAAGCCGTCTATCATGCTGAAATCGGTGTTCGTCTGGCGCGATGAGAGTGAGTCGCGTTTTCCCGGACGGGTGGATATCACGATATCAAGGATGTACTCAATGATCTTTTCGTCGATGTATATGCGGTCAACAAGTGCCCGCGCCCGGGCTATATCATCGAGAGATGCGACGGCAACTGCGGAAATGCTTTTTTCTACTTCCGGATGCGCCATGCGCTCAATGACGCTGCGCTCTTCTGTGCGGCTCGGGTAATCGACTTTGAGCTTGAACATGAAACGGTCAAGCTGGGCTTCGGGCAGGGGATAAGTACCTTCCTGCTCGATGGGGTTCTGGGTCGCAAGCACCAGAAACGGAGCCGGAAGGGGAAAACGCTCGCCTCCGATAGTGACCTGCTTTTCCTGCATCGCCTCAAGAAGCGCGCTCTGGACTTTTGCCGGAGCACGGTTGATCTCGTCAGCCAGTACTATGTTGGCAAATACCGGACCGGTTTTGGTGGAAAATTCTCCGGTCGCGGCGTTGTATATCCGCGTACCCATAACATCCGCCGGAAGCAGGTCAGGAGTGAACTGCAGGCGCGAAAATGTTCCATTGAGGGTCTGGGCAAGGGTTTTGACCGCAAGGGTCTTTGCCAATCCAGGTACTCCTTCGAGAAGCACGTGGCCGTCTGATATCAGAGCAAGAAGCAATCTTTCGACCAGAAGTTCCTGTCCTGAAATGATCCTCCCCATTTCCGCTTTGATGAGCTGCAGCGGAGCTGATGCCGCCTGCACCTCATGCTGCAATTGCTGTATATCCTGCTGCTCCATGGTAATAATTTCTCCTCTTCGGTTGGTTGGATTACTTTACAGCTCCGACTGAATGTGTGAGCAACACCTTCTGGTCACTGGTAAGCTTGAGAGCCTCGGCAAGTTTTTTGCCTTTTCCTGATCCTTTGATGCGGTCAAAACTGCCGATCGCACAGGTTCCGAGCCCGGAAGAAGCACAATAGATGTAGATGTTCTGGCTGACATATCCTGAGTCGATGCGGGCGTAATGACCGCTCGCCGCCTTCTTCATGTCGGCAACGAGAACGACATAAACCGGACTGGCAAATTTTCCCGCCCACTTACGGAAGTCTCCGTCGTTGACTTTGATAAGCGCATTTCCGGATGCGTCGTATTTGAACGCCCCCTTGTCTGTGAGCAGATAAAGGTCGATCTCCTGACGGTTGATTGCGCTGGGAGCGGTGCGTCTTCCGTCAGCCCGGTTTACACCGTTGGCTGCCCAGAGCAGGTCTGATATCTGCTGCTCGGAGAGCTTCTCTTTGGTGTATGCGCGTTTAGTTGACCGTTCGTTGAGTGCCTGCATCACAGGCATACCTCCGCTCTTTTGGGGAGCCGGAAGTTTCCATGTGTCACCTGCGGAAGCGGTTATCGTAATGACGGCTGCGGCTGTAAATGAAAACAGTGATTTCATATTCATTTTTCTTCTCCTGTTCTTGTGGACACTCCGTCTCTGCGACAGAGAGTCCGTTATCGTTCTTTTGGTGAAAAACAGTCTCTTATTTCAATCTAATTCAAGTTTTCAGGATTGCAAGCGTGAAAAATGTATTTTTTTACATAAAAAACAAATTTTTTTGACTGGAATAACTTGCTTATGTATATTATATTACTATAAAGGACAATTTTTTTTTCATCAAAAGGAGTGCCAATGTCATTTTACGACGAAATAAAGAAGACAGCTCAAGCTGTGCTTCCGCCTGACGTGTGGACACTCGTATCTGAAAAAAAAGACCTTACCGTTTCCGATATAGACGATCTGCTGCGCAGCGGAAAGTTGAAATCATCAAGACAGCGCTCCGCATTGGCGGCTCTGGTTGCTGATGATGTGATCCGCTTCGGCAAAGAGCTCGGACTCAGACGGCAGTTTTTTACTGCACGTGTCAAGGAAGGCGTGACGATTGCCCGTCTCGGCAGTTTGGGAGTCATTTCCGAAGAGCGGCTCATTGCAATCCAATCCGGCGACTTCGACCGTTTGAACGTTGTGGAAAAACGCTTTTTGAAGGATTATTTCGGAGTGACTCCTTCTGAAGACGGCTCTCTCCTGCTGAAAAACTGGGATGGGACAGGAATGCTCCTGCAGCTCAGCAGTATGGCTGATTTCGACAACAGTCAATCTTTGTGGGATTACGCGTTGAAGCATTGCGAGTGTCATTTTGAAAACGGTGATATTCCGGGAATGTGCGGAGCGGTCATCCGCTGCGAGCCGTGGGAAGCCGGACTGACATATCCGGGAGTGACCTTTATTGAAGTCGATGAGATGCCGGTCGAAAACGAGGCTGATGGAGTATATCTTTGCCGCATCGGTGCTGTGCACTCCATTGTCACTTGCCGGAAAGGCTTATGGATCAACAGCAGCGGAGATGTTGTTGACAGCGACACTATCGCTTGGGCGTTGCCTGTGAAGCAGGTTAATACGAAAATCATTGTTAAAGAGGAAGATATATAATGAAGATACCGGGTCTCGGATGCTGTTGCGGCGTTATTGTCGGCATCGTGCTTGCGATTTTTATTTGCTGCGCAGCCGCATTCGGCTTATATTGCTGGTTCAACCCGTCTGCCCGTAATCAGGCGGTAAATGTGGTTGAAAAGAAGTGGAACAAAGTCAAAGATGACGGAGACGGTCTCATCGATAAAGCAAGAGGAGTTCCTCAGGAACCCGAAACTCCGAAGGCGGGAATTTGATATGATGCTTACTCTCAAATACATTTTGCTCGCTGTACTTCAGGGAGTCACGGAGTTTCTTCCGGTAAGTTCTTCCGGACACCTCGTCCTTTTCGGAGCGATCGCCGGATTTACCGGTGAAGAGAATGTTTCTCTCGGTATCCTGCTTCATGCCGGAAGTCTGTTCGCCATTGTCGCGTTTTATTTCCAAGTACTCGTCGGATTTTTTAAACGCGATCAGCTGAAACTTCTTTTGATGGTGATAGCGGGTTCCGTACCCGCCGGAATAGCCGGTGTGGCAATAAAGCTTTCACATCTCGATGAGACTCTGTTCGGAAATCCCATCGCTGTTGCGTTGGCGTTCTGGGTCACAGCTACTCTTTTACGAATGACTTCCAAACCGAAGCTTGCCGCAAAGTGTGAGCCGGTCGAACTCAAAAAGATATCCCTGAAGCAGGCGTTGATCGTAGGTTTTGTTCAGGCTTTCGCTATTCTTCCGGGAATTTCAAGGTCCGGCAGCACTATCGCTTCCGGAGTCCTTTGCGGAATAAAGCGCGAAGATGCCGCAACATTTTCTTTTCTGCTCGCAACTCCCGCCATTTGCGGAGCTATCCTGCTTGAGATACTCAAGGCTTACAAAGGCGGTATCACCGTGCAGGGCGACTGGATGGCTCTGGCTGCCGCGGTGGTCGTGTCCGCCGCTGTAAGTTATATTTCTCTTAAATTCCTGGTGAACATTGTCAAACGTGGAAAACTCGTTTGGTTTTCGTGGTATTTGTATTTTGCCGGAGCAGTTGTGATGCTTCTGGCTTTCAAAGGATTTTTCCGTTAAGAAAAGGTCGATATATTATGAATGAGTTGTTTTTTCTCGGAGCCGGAAAGATGGCAACCGCTATTGCCGGCGGCGTGGTGAGCTCAAAGCTCTACTCTGCATCCTGTTTGTCGGCATACGATGTGTCTGAAGATGCCTGCCGCAACTTCAATACTGTTACCGGAGTCGCGGTCTGCTGCGATCCGGCAGACGCTGTAAAGAATTCCAAAAGAGTTCTTGTTGCGGTAAAACCCCAGATGATTTCGGCAGCTGTAAAACCGCTCGCAGAAGTCATGCAGGATAAACTTGTCATATCCATCGCTGCCGGAGTTACGATCGAGCAGCTTTGCTCCCTTGCCGGTACAGACCGCGTCATACGGGTTATGCCCAATACTCCTGCCATGGTTGGAGCAGGTGCGGCGGCTTTTACTGCCGGTGCCGGTGCGACGGAAGAGGATCGTAAATTTGTTTACAACCTTTTCGGTGCAGTCGGAACTGTTACCGAAGTGAGTGAAAATCTGATGGATGCGGTCACCGGATTATCCGGCAGCGGTCCTGCGTATGTCTTTTCTTTCATTCAGGCATTGGCTGACGGAGGTGTGGCAGAAGGCCTCAGCCGCAGCGCAGCTCTTGAACTTGCCGTTCAGACAGTTCTCGGCGCCGCAAAAATGGTTCAGGATACCGGTGTCCACCCGATAGAACTGTGTGATCAGGTGACAAGTCCCGCCGGAACGACCTCCAGAGCGTTGGAAGTGCTGGCTGAACGTGGATTTTCCGGAACCGTAATTCAATCTGTTCGCGCAGCGGCTGCGCGTTCCCGCGAACTTGGAGCAAAAAAATGAATAATACTCAAAACAATGTTTCCGGAATACTCTCCGTGGTAATGCCGGCTTATAACGAAGAAAACAGCATTGAACAGATCGTCAACCTGGTGCTCGCACGTCCCGAAGTTGGAGAGTTGATCATCGTCAACGATGCATCGACCGATAAGACCTGGGAAAAACTTCAGGTATTCAAAGACAACCCTGTTGTCAAACTTATCAATGTCGAAAAAAATCAGGGAAAGGGTGCCGCTCTCATACGCGGTTTCTCTGAGGCGACAAAAACCTATGTACTGGTGCAGGATGCCGACTTTGAATACTCTCCGGAGGACTATCCGATCGTACTTGCTCCGCTGCTTGCCGGAAAGGCTGATGTAGTTTACGGCTCCCGTTTCATGTGTACTCCGGGGCAGGTCCGTTACTTCGGACATGAGATGGGCAACAAACTGCTGACTCTTGTTTCCAACATCTTTTCGGATATACATCTTTCGGACATGGAAACCTGCTACAAGTGCTTCAAGCGTGAAGTCATCCAGAATTTGAAGCTCACTTCAAAGCGTTTCGGCATCGAGGTCGAAATGACCGCCAAGCTGGCTAAATCAAGATGTCTGCGTATCTGGGATGTTCCGATAACCTACGCTCCGCGCCGTTATGACGAAGGAAAAAAGATCGGCTGGAAAGACGGCGTCGCCGCATTTTTCCATATCGTCCGTTTCAATATGTTTACCTCTGAAGAGAAATCTTTTGTGAAACCTTGGAACGAGGTACTTTGATGTATAACTGTGTGATTTGCCGCTATCACGAAATAGCAACCAAAGGCAACAACCGCAATATGTTCGAGCGTTGCCTCTGCGATAACATCCGCCACCTGCTCAAAGATATGAAAGAGGATATCCAGGTCAGACGTGTCCGCGGAAGAGTCTGGATAGAAAAATGCGATAAGAGCGTTTTTGATTCGGATATGCTCGAGCGTATCAAGTCTGCACTTTCAAGGGCGTTCGGTCTTGAGAGTTTTTCTCCCGCCATACTGCTTCCGGCTGATATGGATGTCATCCGGGATACTGTAAGAGGTTTTGCCAAAGGGATCTTTGACGGGTATTCCAAAGGAGTTAAGTTCCGTATCAGAGCAAGAAGGAGCAATAAACGTTTTCCGCTTACCAGCAAGGACATCGAGATAGATCTCGTTTCGCTTGTAGCTCAGGAGGTCGGCAGCGATCTCTTTATCATCGACCTCGATAACGCTGATATAACCCTCGGAATCGAAGTGCGGGATGAGTTTTCTCTTATCTATTTTGATACATTTGAGGCTCCGGGGGGACTTCCGGTCGGAAGCAATCCGCGTGTGCTTACTCTGCTTTCCGGAGGTATCGATTCCCCGGTCGCAGCCTATATGATAATGAAACGCGGTTCTGCGACAGACTATGTGACGTTCCACAGTTCACCTTACACCCCGCAGGAGACGGTCGATAAAGTTGAGGCACTTGCCGCTTTGCTCAATACTTATCAGGTCAAGGGAACACTTCATGTCGTCAATCTGCTTCCTCTGCAAAAAATCATCCGCGATTGCTGCAGCGAGCGCATGAGGACTGTTCTTTACCGCAGAGCGATGTTCCGTATCGCCGAAAAGATCGCCGAAAAGACCAACTGCCGGGCATTGGTTACCGGAGAGTCTCTCGGTCAGGTCGCAAGTCAGACCGTGGTAAATCTCGATACCATCAACCGCAGTACGACCATGCTCGTCCTGCGCCCCCTGATTGGAGAAGACAAGCTCGATACCATTGCCATCGCCGAAAAAATCGGCTCAATGGAGTTGTCGAGCGTACAGGTTCCCGACAGCTGCACAGTATTCTCTCCGTCGAGCCCCTCGACTTCTGTTCCTGCGGCACTTGCCGCCAAGGAGGAAGAGAAGATAGAAAATTATATGCAGATGATAGATCAAATCGTTATGGATGCCGAGGCGGTTACTCCGCAGTCCGGATGGACGGCTTCCTTACAATAAATATATAGGAGTTTTTATAAGATGGCTGATAAATTTGTCAAAATAATGCCCTGCCTCGATATGCAGAACGGCAGAGTCGTAAAAGGAGTCCATTTCATCGACATAGCCGATGCCGGCGATCCCGTTGAGTGCGCCAAAGCCTATTGCGCCGCAGGTGCCGATGAGCTTGCCATGCTCGATATCACCGCCACCGTCGAAAACCGCGGAACTCTCATCGAAGTTGTCAAACGCGTCTCTGAGGTCTGTACCGTTCCCTTTACCGTTGGCGGCGGAATAAGTGATGTTCTTTCTGCCGGAAGCGTTCTCAAAGCCGGAGCCAATAAGGTTTCTGTCAGCAGCGCGGCATTCCGCAAACCAGAGATCATAAGCGATATCATCAAAGAGTTCGGAGCTGATGCTCTCACCGTCGCTATTGATGTCGATGTGAATCCCTCCATGCCCTCCGGTTATGAGGTCTATATCGATGGAGGCCGTACCGCGACCGGTTTTGATGCAGTAGATTGGGCAAAGAGAGTTGATGACTTCGGTGTAAAGGTGATCCTTCCGACCAGCAAGGCTGGAGATGGTGCCAAGACCGGATACGATATTCCTGTCATCGCAAAAATGCACGAAGTCTGCAGCGCCGATATCGTCGCTTCAGGCGGTGCCGGAAAGATGGAGCACTTCCTTGAAGCCGCAAACGCAGGTGCTGCTGTGCTGCTTGCCGCTTCTGTATTCCATTTCCACATGATCGATATTCCTGAGCTCAAGAAGTATCTTGCTTCCAATGGAGTACAGGTCAAACTTTAAGGGTATTGGGTCTTATGAAACCTTTACAGTTTCTGCGTGACAGTGACGCAGATGTTTCCATACTCAACGGAAAGACTGTCGCCATCCTCGGTTATGGAAATCAGGGCAGGGCGCAGGCTCAAAACCTGAGAGACTCCGGAGTACATACCATTATCGGTGTTCGCTCTGGAAAATCAGCCGTGTCTGCCGCTCAGGACGGTTTTGAAACTCTCTCTGTTTCTGATGCGGTAAAGCGGGCAGATATCATTCATATTCTGCTTCCTGATGAGCGTCAGGGGGAGATATACCAAGCGGATATCGAGCCATTCATCACTCCGGGAAAAACGCTGTGCGTGTCGCACGGTTTTGCGTTTGTTTTCGGAGAGATAGTCGCTCCGGAAGGAGTCGATGCCATAATGGTCTCTCCCAAGGGACCGGGTACTGACGTCCGCAGCCGCTATCTTGCAGGTTCCGGTCTTGCCGGGCTTATCGCAGTAAAACAGGATGCTTCCGGCAACGCCCGCAGCACGGCTCTTGCGCTCGCCTGTGCCAATGGTTTTACCCGTGCCGGAGTCCTCGAGGTAACTATGGAACAGGAGACGCACGGAGACCTGTTCGGCGAGCAGAATGTCCTCTGCGGCGGTCTGGTCGATCTCGCCCGCTGTGCGTATGAAGTATTGACCGAAGAGGGATATCCTCCGGAAGTAGCCTACTTTGAGTGTTACCATGAAGTCAAACTTCTTGCCGATCTCATGCATACACGCGGCATAGCCAAAACCAATGAAGCGATTTCCAATACCGCCGAGTGGGGAGAGTATGTCAACGGTCCGTTGATAATCGATGCCGCGACCAAAGAGCGTATGCGCGAGTCTCTGAGGCGCATTCGCAACGGAAGTTTCGCCAAGGACTGGCTTGAAGAGGCAGGAAAAGGAACTCCGAATTTGTTTGCCAAACGCAAGCATTGCGCAGAGCATCCGATAGAAGAGGTCGGAGCCAGGATAAGAAAACTTTTTGAGTGATTTATAATTAAGGAGAGTTTGTTATGAAAAAAATCTTTGTTTTTCTTGCCGGAGTATCTGCGATTTTTGCGATGTCCGGATGCGCTGCCGATCCAGAGGTTTTTGCTGAGGTTTTCCAGCAGAAAGAAAACGAGAAAATCTATACCGCATACAATATATGGTACACCGATCCTGAGTCGATAAGCTGCCTCAATATCCAGCAGGGGGCTTTCATTCCGGTCGGAACTGAAATCGAACCCATTGGAACATCCACTATCGGCAACTTCTTCGGAACCGCAGGTTTCAATGAGAAGATCATGTTCCGCGACAAATCCGGAACCGTTTACACCATCAAATTCAATGACGGTTACCGCCTCTGCTCTATGCGCGACTATATGTTCTACACCTTCACCAAGAAAGACCGCAGCGAACTTTTCAAGGGAGTGTCTCCTCAGGTACAGCGTCACATCCTGCGCGGTGAGGTCGTTCGCGGAATGAGTGAGCGCGAAGTTAAACTCTGCTATGGACCGCCGCCGGCGATCCGTACTCCTGATCTGCGCAGTCAGATGTGGATGTACTGGCTCTCTCCGACCGAAACTTTGCGGGTCAATTTCCGCGGAGGAAAAGTGAGCGGATTGCTCAACTACAACCCCAGGTAATTCAAAAATGGACAATCTTTTTTACGCAGAGCAGCTCGCAGCTGATTGTCAGGGAAAATGGAATGTTCCGGCGGATTTTTCCGTTTCCGGTATCGAGACCGACACCAGACGCGATTTGCAGGGAAAGCTTTTTATAGCATTGAAGGGTGAGCGTTTTGATGCACATGATTTTCTTCAGGACGCTTTTTCCAAAGGTGCTGTACTCTGCGTCAACGAATCAAGAAGTTCTGAACTTCCTGAAGGCGCAAGGGCTTTGATCGTAGATGATACCCTCAACGCTTATCAGCAGATATCACGCAGTCACAGGCTGCGGATGGAAAATATTTCCGTTGCAGCTGTTACCGGAAGTGTAGGCAAGACCAGCGTAAAAGAGATGATAAGTGCCATTTTCCGGCGCGCTGCCGGTGCCGATAACGTTGTTTCAACCATCGGCAATACAAACAATCATATCGGAGTGCCGCAAAATCTCCTGCGTTTCAATAACAGTACGCGTTATGCAGTTATTGAGATGGGAACCAGCTCTCCGGGAGAAATCAGAGTTTTAAGTGAACTTGCAATTCCAGATGTGGCGGTGGTAAACTCAGTTGCTCCATGTCATCTGGAAAAACTGATAGATTTGCCCGGAGTTGCAAGGGAAAAAGGTGATATTTTCGCTTTCCTCAAAAAGGACGGTATTGCGGTGATTCCGGCAGATATACCGGAAACCCCTATCCTTGATGAGGCAGGCAAAAATTTCAAGCGCATTACTTTCGGAGATCACAGCAGTTCCGCAGATGTGAGAAGCCGTTTTATTTCAGGCTCCCTTGACGGAAGTTGTTTTGAACTCTTTATCGGCGGGAAAACCTTTGAAATATCCTGGCAGCTTACCGGACGCCATCAATGCCGCAATGCCGCTGCGGCAGCTGCGGCTGCATTGGCTTCGGGAGTTGCTCCTGAAGTTATTGCGTCCGGATTGGCGGATACTTCACTTCCCGGAATGAGGGGCAAGCTCCTGCGTTACAATGGGGCTGTCATCCTTAACGATGCCTATAACGCAAGCCCGGCAAGCATGACTGCCGTGTTGAAAATGTTTGCTGAAAGCGTATCTTCTGATGCTGTTCTTCTGCTCGGAACTATGCTTGAACTGGGAGAGCACTCCAAAATTGAACACAAAAAAGTTCTGGAGTTAGCCCGGGAGCTTTTTCCGGAAGGAAGAATTTTTACTGTCGGCGATGGCTTTGCCGGTCTCAATGGAGCCGATATGCACTTTGCCTGCAGTCAGGATGCTGCCGGAGCACTTGCTTCCAGCTGCCGCAACGGAGTATCTGTGCTGGTAAAAGGGTCACGCGGAACCGCTCTTGAAAAAGCACTTCCGCCAGAGGAGCTTTAACTCTATGTATTTTGACTTCAAACAACTCCTCGGAGATCTGGTCGAGCGCGTAAATGGTGATGTCAACGGTGAATACACCTCCGTTGTCTGCGATTCAAGACGGTGTGTCGGAGGCTCGGTCTTTGTTGCTGTAAAAGGGGTGGTGTGTGACGGACATGACTTTATAGATCAAGCACTTCTATCCGGCGCAAGAGCCATTGTCGCAGAGAAACTTCCGTCAGGAGCTGCCGGAGTTGAAGTCAATGACAGTGCTGCTGCCAACGCAATATTGCAGAGGCATTTTTACGGAACTCCGGATGAGAAGCTCGCTCTTTTCGGCGTTACCGGAACCAACGGCAAGACCACAAGTGTCTATCTTATAGAGCATATATTGAACAGTTGCGCGATTCCGTGCGGTCTGCTCTCCACGATAGAGTGGAAACTTGGCAGCTGCATTGAAAAATCGAACTGCACTACTCCGGACAGCGCGACTTTATACCGGTTGTTTGCTTCCATGAAAGAGTCTGAGCTCAAGGCTGCTGCCTTTGAGTTGTCAAGTCACGCTCTTCATCAGAAAAGAGCTCACGGAATCAAACTGCGCGGAGCCATCCTGACAAACATCACCCGCGATCACCTTGACTATCACGGAACTTTTGAAAATTATTTCCAGGCAAAGAAAATATGTTTTTCCAAGCTGCTCGATCCGGACTGCGGAGTTGCTGTCATCAATGTAGATGATGCCGGCGGTTTGCGTATGGCACGCGAACTTGCCGGGTTCTGCCGCGTAGTAACTTTCGGAAGCATTCCTGAAGCCGACTGGATAATAAGTGATTACTCAAGTTCGATCGAAGGTAGTTCTTTCACGCTGAAAAACTATTGCAGCCAATACTCGGTGAAAACATCTCTTTCCGGAAAATACAATGCCGAAAATCTCACCGGAGCCATTTTACTTGCCGCTGACTTGGGTATTCCGTTTCAGGATATATTGACTGCGGTTGCGGACAACATCCGGGTTCCGGGAAGGCTTGAGCGGTATATTGGTCCCTCCGGAATACACTATTTTGTTGATTATGCCCATACTCCGGATGCGCTTGAACGCGTGTTGACGACTTTGAAGAGCGATGTCCGCGGCAAGCTTATCGCCGTATTCGGGGCAGGGGGCGACCGGGATCGCGGAAAACGCTGTGAAATGGGCAGAGCCGCCGCAAAGCACGCCGATATGTTGATCGTGACCAGCGACAATCCGAGAAGCGAAAATCCGCAAAGCATTATTGAAGATATAGTTTCCGGAATCCCGTCATATACCAAGTATGAAATCGAACCCGACCGCTCGAAGGCGATACGGCTCGCTGTTGCTCTTGCAAGACCCGGTGACGCTGTCTTGATCTCCGGCAAAGGGCATGAGGATTATCAGGAAATAATGGGTATAAAACACCCTTTTTCTGATGCCGTTGAATTGGGAAAGGCTCTCGAAGAGTTGAAATGAAAGATAAGTTGAAAAGTTTTCTCTGGCAGAGATACAGTCGGGAGGAATTTCCGGCTCTCCTCTCGCTGATGGAAAAGTGGGAGGCGGATACTCCGCTGTGTGGAGTCTCTGTCCTTGACGCTACTCCGGTGTTTTTCAATACCGGGTTGAAGTATTTGGCGTTGCTTTCCGCCGGAGCGGAGCTTACTGTCAGCGCTGCTCCCGGAATTCCGTGCGATCCTGAAGCGGTAAAGTTTTTCCGTGAGTGCGGGATCAACGTTGTGACCGATATGTGTTTTGACCGCAGCTTTGACTGCATCTGCGACTGCGCCGGCAAACACTGCCATATCCCTTCAAAATACGGCATTGTCGAACTTACCGGAAGCGGTGCCCATGTTTACCGCAACTGGAACGCTCCTGTATTCCTCGCAGACGGCGGCAAAGTAAAAGTCCTTGAAACAGGACTTGGAACAGGAAACGGTCTGCTGCGCGCTATGCTCGAACTCAATACGGGCTCTCCCAAAGGGCGTGATATACTTATTTTCGGAGGCGGTAAAGTCGGCTGCGGAGTAGCTCTCGCCCTCGATGGAGCAGGGGCGAAATGCCATGTCGTCGATATTCCGGAGCGCGTACGCTGCCGCAGCAGCAAGCTGGATATAATTCCCATCAATGACCAAGCTGCAATAAAAGATGCCATCTCCAAGGCGTGGGCGATCGTTACCGCGACAGGAGTAAAAGATGCCGTGGCGGATTTTTCCGCCGAATTGATATCCAGCAAGGCTTTTCTGATGAATATAGGCGTGGAAGATGAGTTCGGCTCTGAGGTTCCGGAAGAGCGGGTCATGAATAAAAAAATGCCGCTCAACTTTATTCTTGATGAACCGACGCTTCTGCGTTACATCGATCCTACTATGGCATTGAGCAATATCGGCGTTGTTGAATTGCTTTCAGGACGCTGTGCAAACGGATTGAATATTCCGTCGCAGGAAATCGAAACAGAACTGTTGCGCGAAGTGGCAAAGGGAGCCGCCGCATCTGATATTCCCAAACTTGAGGAGTTTTACTATGGTTGATCTTTTGATAAAAAACGTTATACTCGATAAAAAAATTTGTGACGTCGCAATCACAGGAAAGATTTTTTCTCAAATCGGCGAAAACCTGGAGGTGTCTGCCGCAAAAGTGATCGATGCCGGAGCACGGTACGCGATCACTCCTCCGTTTTACAATACTCACACTCATCACGCGATGACCCTTTTGCGCGGATATGCTGATGATCTTGAACTTTTTGACTGGCTCAACAACCATATCTGGCCCGCAGAAGCACTCCTGACAGAAGAGGATGTCTATGCCGGAGCAAGGCTCGCCATTCTTGAAATGATCAAAAGCGGTACTGTCTTTTTCAATGACTCATATTGGCATCCTGTTGCGACAGCACGCGCCGCCGTCGAAATGGGAGTTAAGGCAGAAATAGGTTTGCTGTATCTGAGCATCGCAGACGGTTCGACCCTGAAAAATGAACAGAACGAAGCGTTGCTCGATATGGAAAAGTCTCTTCCGGAACGCGTCCGCGTCTCACACGCTCCGCATGCGATATACACCGTAAGCACTCAGCGTCTGCGTAAGGCGGCTGAAGATGCCGCTGTTGACGGAAGGCGTATCCACATCCACGCCGCAGAGACCGCAAAGGAGTTTGAAGATTGTTTGTCTCAACACAATGCTACTCCGATAGCCTATTTGAACAGCCTCGGAGTGCTAACTCCCAAAACGATTCTTGCCCATTGCGTCCACCTTACTGATGACGACCGCAAAATAATTTCTGAAACCGGAGCCGTGATCGCTCACAACCCGGTATCCAATCAGAAGTTGTGCAGCGGCATCTTCAACTGGCAGGCTGCCGCAGATGCCGGATGCCGCATCACGATCGGAACAGACGGGTGTTCAAGCAACAACAATCTCTCCATGTTTGAGGAAATGAAGTTTGCCGCTCTCTCTGCAAAAATCAGCTCAAATGATCCCAAGAGCGGTAAAGCTGAAGATATCTTCAAGGCGGCTACCGTTGCCGCGGCAGAGGCTTTCGGCTATGACTCCGGAGTTATAGCTGTCGGAAAAGAGGCTGATGCCATGCTCATTGATTTGAATGCTCCTGAGATGGTCGGAGACTACAATCTCGTATCCAATCTGGTTTATTCAGCTTCCAAGAGCGTCGTCGATACTGTCATCTGTCAGGGTAAAGTAATTATGGAAAACGGCAAAGTTCCCGGGGAAGAGGATATCATATCCGCCGCCCGCAGCGTGTGCCGCAAAATAGAGGCTTCGGTAAAATGAAAAACAAAATCGTTTGGCCCGGAAGCACTCAGCTGGCTCCGATTCCCGTGGTTCTGGTCGGATGCGGAAACGGAGATGATATTCCGTATAACCTTATCACCGTTGCATGGGCAGGAACAGTTTGCAGCGATCCCGCAATGCTGAGCGTATCCATACGTCCTGAGCGTCACTCATACGGTATAATGATGAAAACAAGAGAGTTTACGGTAAATCTTCCTTCGCGTAAACTTGCCAGGAGCGTTGATTTCTGCGGAGTTGTTTCCGGCAGAGACTGCGATAAATTTGCCAAGTGCGGTCTGCACGCTGAAAAGGGAACCGAAGTTACTGCTCCGGTGGTGCTCGAGTGTCCGATAACCCTTGAATGCAAATTGAAAGAGACTATCGCTCTCGGAACTCACACCATGTTCCTTGCCGAAATATGCGCGATAGATCTCGACTCCCGGCTGATCGATGACAAAGGACGGCTGGATATCGAAAGAGCTGATCTGCTCGCCTACGCTCACGGACACTATTACGGTCTCGGCGAATGTATCGGTCACTTCGGATACTCTGTCCGCAAAAAGCCGGGGCCGGTAGTACGAAAATGAGACGCCTCAAGGAGCTGCTGCACCAAAGCCGCAAGACAACAGTATTTACCGGGGCAGGGGTATCAACGCTTTCCGGAATAAGAGATTTCCGCGGAGCCAACGGAGTCTATAATCAGCCGTGGAAGGGCTATCAGGTCGAAGATATCCTTTCGATAGACTGTTTTATTTCACACCCTGAACTGTTTTATGAATGGGCGCAGGACTTCATATACCGTGCCGATGATTTTCAGCCTTCGGCAGTTCATCTGACGCTCGCCGGATGGGAGCAGCAGGGATTGATCGACTCCATATACACGCAAAACATCGACAACTTGCACCAGAGGGCTGGCAGCCGCAAAGTCTATGAGGTCCATGGAGGAGCAAGCATCCATCACTGTTTGAAGTGCGGAGCTTCAAGCACATACGATGAGATATATCCCGTTGTTATGAGCGGAGCCGTTCCACGCTGCACTTGCGGCGGAGTTATAAAACCTGATATCGTTTTCTATGGGGAAAACCTGGACGAAGATCTGTTGCGCCGGGCTTACTGCGATTTCGGCTCATCTGAACTTGTGATCGTATTGGGCAGCAGCCTTACTGTATATCCCGCGGCCGAGCTTCCAATGAGCGCAGCACGCAGCGGAGTCAAAACAGTTATATGCAACGCCCAGCCGACCCAGATCGACGATTTTGCTGTTTTAAAATACGACGATCTTGCCGGACTTTTCTCTCAGGACGATTGATATTATTGTTTATGTATATAAAAAAAGCGTCTCATTTCTGAGACGCTTTATATATTTTGCAGATTTACTTTTTTGCCTCAGCTTTGTCCTGCTCAGCAAGCATCGCTTTCGCCCAGCAGAAGAAGGTGTCTCCTATCTGGCTGTATCCGTCGAGAGACGGGTGCACGCTGTTGCTGAGGCGGACGACAGTTTTTTTGTTTCCAGAGTTGATCGGCTCGACCAGACTCGGAAAATTGTGTTCGCAATCAAGATTGATATAGGCTGGAATAAGTCTGATATTATTCGGGTTGGATTTGGCAAATTTATGCAGCATCGCTTCGACCAGACGGTGCTGGTTTTTCTTGAACTGCCAGCGGGATATACGGCTTCCGAAGCTCTTTCCGAATGCGTCCTGAGAGGTTGCGCCTCCAGTGGTCAAGCCGACTCCGATCACGGCATCGGGAGCGGCTTTTCTCATTTCTGTGAGAAGTTTATCCATGTTTTCGAGGACCCAGGCGATACGTTTTTCAAGATTTTCATCGTTCGCTGAAGCAATATCGTTTATTCCCAGCAGAAAGGTGATGATATCCGGAGCTTTGCCGTTGTTTTTGCGATCGAAATACTCCTTGAGATCGTAAACAAGTTTCCCTTCCTTTTTGGCGAGGAATGGACTGCGGGCGTAGATCACGTCTATCGGTTTGGTGAGTTTGGCAAACTCTTTGTCTTCCGTCCACTTTGTATTGAACGAACACCATGTCCAGCCGCCGTATCCTTCGTGGATGACTCCGTCGTTTGCTCTCGGACGTCCGGCTCCGGAGTGGGTTCCGACCATAAAGACCTTGGGATTGTCCTGAGTCTGGAACAACTGGAACATACGTCTGGGGTAAGCGGTTCCGGCTGTAAGACTGTCTCCGACCATGAGGATACTGATATTTCTTCCTTTTCCTGCGGTACGCGGAGCAACAACTACGTTTACTCTTTTGCTGGCAAGAACTCCCTGGTTTCCAATGACATTGATTTTGATTTTGAATGATCCCACATCTTTGTCAGACGGAGTGAAACTCCAGCGTTTCTCGTCCCATCTTCCTTTTTTACAGCGGGCTTCAAAGATATAGTTCGCAGGATTTATGACCCGGACGATATTTTCAAAGTAGATATTTGTTTCCACTCCAGGAGTTGCATAGATCGTATCCGGAAGCAGCAGTTTGACATCTTCCGCCGGAACCGCAGCTATTGTCTTTACTGATGCATTTTTTTCGTTTCCGCATTTTTCACACTTCTCCGCCTTGCAGCAAAATCCGGCAACGAATACTGCCGCAGCAGCCGCAGATACAAGAGGTTTACAGAAAAGTTTCATGATTTTTCCTTTGTGGTTCCGGGTTACAAAAACAGGTGTTTGTATTACTATACATGATGAAAACAGTATTTCAAGACTCTCCGGATAAATTATACTGTTTTTAAAAAATACGGGATATATCTTTATTTAAGTTGCATAAAACACCAAAAGGTGTTATATTATAAAAATATCTATATACAAATATTCTTAAATAACATAACAAAAGGGTAAATTATCATGGCAAACGAGTTCGATGATCAGCTTATGGAAAAGCTGGTAAGTCTCTGTAAACGCAGAGGATTTGTGTTCCCCAGCTCAGAAATATACGGCGGATTCAACGGTTTCTGGGACTACGGTCCGTACGGATCGCGCATGAAGCGCGCCATCGAGAACCTCTGGTGGCACGAAATGGTCGAGACCCGCGACAACGTTGAGGGGCTGGATTCAACTGTCATCGCACATCCGACGATCTGGAAGGCTTCCGGTCACATCGATCAGTTCAGCGACCTTATGACCGACTGCAAAAAATGCAAATCACGTTACCGCGTGGATCAGATGGCTGACCCCACCACTTGCCCCAACTGCGGCTCCAAAGAGTTGACCGAGCCCAGAGAGTTCAATTTGATGATGAAGACCTTTGTCGGTCCCGTGTTCGATGATGAGCACGTCGCTTATCTGCGCGCCGAGACCTGCCAGCCGATCTTCGTTGATTTCCACAGTGTCCGCGTCGCCACCCGCCAGAAGCTGCCCTTCGGTATCGCTCAGATCGGAAAAGCCTTCCGTAACGAGATCAACCCGCGCAACTTCACCTTCCGCAGCAGAGAGTTCACCCAGATGGAGATGGAGTTCTTCTGCGACGGAGAGCAGGGCATGGAGTGGTTCGAGTACTGGAAAGAACAGCGCATCAAATACTATCGCGACAAACTCGGTTTTGCCGAGAGCTCAATGCGTATTTACGAGCATGAGAAACTTGCTCACTACGCCAAAGCCGCTATCGATATCGAAGTCAAATTCCCCTTCGGATGGGGCGAACTCGAGGGAATCCACCACCGCGGAACCTGGGATCTTTCTCAGCACAGCAAGTTCTCCGGACAGGATCTCCAGTACATCGATCACGATAACAAGACCAAAATCATGCCGACCGTCATCGAGACCAGCGTCGGTCTTGACCGTACCATGCTTGCTCTGCTTGCCAATGCCTACGATGAAGAGAAGGCTTCAACCCAGAAGGCGGATATGGAAGAGGACGTCCGCGTTGTTCTGCACCTTCCGGCTGTCGTTGCTCCGATCCAGGTCGCAGTTCTTCCCCAGTCCAAAAAGCTCAAAGAGAACGCTTACAATCTCTACAAAGATATCGACCGCCACTTCCGCTGCGAGTACGATGAGACCGGAAGTATCGGAAAACGCTATCGTCGTCAGGATGAGATCGGAACTCCGTTCTGCATCACTTTCGACTTTGATTCTCTCAACGACAACGCTGTCACCGTCCGTGACCGCGACACCATGCAGCAGGAGCGCGTTGATGTCAGCCAGCTCCGCCGCTACATCGAAGAGAAGATCGAAAAATAACTCTGTTTCCAGAGATACGAAAAAGGACGCCATACCATTGTGGATACGGCGTCCTTTTTTCTGCACACAATCAAAAAAAGAAGTTATCCGGTTATTTCGCTGATGGCTTTTATTACCTCTTCCGGCTTTATGTTGAGCATACACACCGGGTTGTTTTTGGGACAGACACGCTTGAAGCACGGACCGCATTTTTCCTCGGTTATCACAAGTTTCCACAAGGGAGATATCGGTCCGGTCGCGGTATGGTCAGTCGGACCGAACACAGCGACTCCGGGACGCCCGAGCGCGGCTCCGAGGTGCATGATTCCGGAATCGTTCGCTACTGTCAGGACGGAAGCCTGAAGCAGTCTTATAAGCTCATCGATGGGAGTTGCTCCGCAAAGATCAAAGCACTTTGACGCATCAAGACCGTCAGCGACCTCTTTGGCTATCTCTTTTTCGGACGGAGTTCCGACAATGGCAACGATCCCGCCCTTTTTTATCCAGTCGAGACAAACCTCTTTGAAGTAGTGTGCCGGCCAGCGTTTGGCTGCTCCGTAAGCAGCTCCCGGAGCAACGGTCATAAGGCGCGGATGCTGGCAGGCGGCTTTCACGGCAGGACTGCTTTCGCATTGGGCAGAAATACAGCGGAATTCCGGAAGTTCTCCTGTCCATTCAGGGGCTCCCATTGCGCGCACCATCTGCAGCAGACGGTTTCCCTGATGCACCTCAGCTGCTTTGTTTTTCGGGCGCGGAGGATATTCAAAAGCGTGAGTAAGAACCAGCTTTCTCATTCTTCTGTCCGAACCGTAAAGGTGAGGAACTCCGGCTATTTTGAGCATGAGCGCGTCCCGGAAAGAGTTGTTGAACAGTATTCCTGCGCCGAAACGCATTTTCTTTATTTCCTTGAGTTCACTCAAGCTCCATACGCTGTGGGGTTTCGACAACTTTATAATACCGTCCACAAAGTCAAGTGCCAAATATATTTTAGTCTGCGGAGCCGGACAAATCACATACAGCGCCATTTCCTCTGGAAGCATTTTTCTGAGCTGCATCAGTGCCGGCAAAGCCATCATGGCGTCTCCGAGATGGTTCGGCATCCTGACGACTGCGCCGTTGCGCCAATCTATATCCATATCCACCGGAGCGTATCCGGGGGCAGGGTAGTCTTTTGTAATGTCAAGCGTCTTTATCATAGTCGTGCTTTCTTTTTCATTTGGCTTTGTTCCCGATATGGGGAGATGATGCGGGGAAAGCGGGAAAACTTCTTTTCGCGAGAAAAGAAGTTTTCCCTCTCTCCCCGCGCCCCTCTCACCCTTTCAAGAAAAGCGGAAAAACTTTTTTAT
>SUVY01000033.1 GCA_015061775.1 Lentisphaerota bacterium
ATGTGCTTGCATGAGGAAAATGATGACTATTTTAAGAGCTATGATAGCGGCTGATCGGAAATACAGTCCGGAATTATTTTCAGGAAAAGTTCAAAAAACGGCTTGACTTTTAAGACACTATCACAGCCCAATCATCTCGACAAGCAGGCTGCCGCCTTAATTCGATAATCGTCCACACATCATTGTTTGCGATGTAGTCCAGCATAAGCTGAAGACACCCGAATCTCAAAAATCTACTCGTTCCATTGTAGGAAGCAGAACTTTACGTACAGCGGATAACTTATTTGCAATGTCCCCCTGTCCGTTTGAGTCGGCATGACCATCCGCCCAGAGAATGTTCATCTTGTTGTTATGCGGAGCATATGCCACATAATCTGAATTACCAAAGGCAAGGAAATACCATTGTGCTTTGTAGCTTACTCGGTAATTATCTCCCAGATAAATAAAACGAGATGGGTTATGCATAAACTGGGGACGTGCACTGAAACCGGAACCGGCTGTGTTTCCCTGGGGTTTTCTCGCCCAGAACAGGTCTGCCCATGCAAGAAGTTCATCGTAGGTCATCATTTTGTCACGCTGGATATCCACGGCTCTGCACCCAAAGCCGTAAGTCGATGTGTGGCGTCCGACGTTAGAGCTGGTTTTTCCGTTTGTCATTATTACTTTGAAACTTGATCCCTGTGGCGAGTACGGAAATACAGCAGGACACATCATTGACTGGCGGTTACCTATATAAGTCCCTGATTTCCACTTTTCAGACAGGGTGGATGCGTATGTTGTGAATGCATTACGATTGAGAAGCATATGCCAATTAACATCATCCAGATTAAAAACAACCTCTTTGTGGTCGTCGATGTAGGCTTGTATTCCAAGACCGCTCTGCTTGAGGTGATTCAGACATTGCGTTGACTTGGCGCGTTCTCTTGCCTGGCTGAGTGCTGGCATAAGAATTGCAGCTAGAATTGCAATTATCGCGATAACGACCAGCAGCTCTATGAGCGTAAAATGAAACCCGGCTTTTGATATTTTTTTCATTTTCATTTCTCCTTTTGTGGTTGTTTTATTTCTGAAATGGACTGCTGCACAAAATTGTCAACTGTTTTCGGAGGCAATATGAACTCTTTGCCGAATCTGGAATCTTCCAGTTGAGAAAAATTTTTCATATACCGTATTGCCTTATTGAATACGTCCATCCAGTCAAAAGCAAGAAAAAGCACATCACTACACGCCGCATTGGCAGACGGAATATTGCAGTGGCTGCATATTTTTATATCCTTGCCTATGGTTATATTCAGATCCCGCAGGGCATTCATTATCGGATGCAGAAGATTTTCATTGAGAATTATCAAGCCATCAGGATGCTCTTTGAACTCCGGAGAAAAGAGAAGTTTCAGCAGATATCTTGCCCATATTCCGTCCCGCAAATTGGCAGACAGTGACTGTAACCACTCTGGCTTGGTTACGATATTCGGATTGCTGCAAAGCGATTTTTCTATTTCATGGATAAAAAAATGCGGCATCCCGGAACCCATTATCACTGCTATTTTTTTTGCTCCTGCTTTTATGAGCTGCTCTACAGCAATATCAGTCATCATCACGTAGTTGTGATTAAATGAAACTGCCCGTATAACTCTTGCATTCTGCGGCTCAATCTGGATAACCGGATATCCGTCGAGCTGGATCAGCAGTCGCTCAGGAATGGCAAATGGCAAAATAACTCCGGCAAGCAAATGTTCTTTCAGGTCATATATGAGTTTCGTAAATTCATCATCATTGCGGGACGTTTCTTGGCTTATCTGATAGCGCACAAATGATATATGACTTCCATTTTGTTCTATACAGTCCAACGCCTGGTTTACTGCGTGGTATTTTGTGTCGGAATTTCTATCAGAACCTGCCGGCATAAGCACTCCGATATGGTATTTGTTAGGAGGATAATTTGAAACCATAATTCCCTTTGAACCGCATGAACGGAGAAACCCTTCTGCTGTCAGCTGATTTATTGCCCGCTGTACAGTCACATTACTGGCTTTGCACTCTCTGATCAAATCAGTGCGCAGCGGCAGATAACTGCCGGAATAAAATTCTCCAGAAATAATTTTTTCTTTCAGATAACTGACAATTTCATGGCGTTTCAATTTATATTCTCTCCCCATTTTTGATGACAAATATATCAAAAAAAGATAATGTTTTCAAGAGCAATGGCTACTTTTTTACAAAATTATACCCCTGGTGTATAAAATTATCGACGAATCTTGTTTAATGTTTCATCCGGGTATATATTATACGGTCCTTTTGCTGAACAGTATATAATGAAAGAAGGTTCTAAACAAATGAGTTATATTGATTGGATTATTACAATAGTTCCGGTATGCATGATACTTTTTCTCGGATGGTATGTCCGCCGATACATTACCGGAGTATCCGATTATACTGTGGCAGGAAGAGTCTGCCACCGCTATGTACTGTCAGCCGGAGATATGGCTGCCGGCCTCGGGCTTGTGACACTGGTTGCATATGTTGAAGTACATTATAAAACCGGATTCGCACTGACATTCTGGCAGACTTTGGCCATTCCGCTTGGAATCATGCTGGGGCTGACCGGATACTGCACCTACCGTTTCAGAGAGACACGGGCGATGAGCATGGGACAGTTTCTTGAAATGCGTTACAGTCGCAGATTGAGGATTTTTTCCTGTTTCTTACGCTCCATTGCCGAGATGATGGCAAATGTCATTATGCCTGCACTGGCAGCTCGCTTTTTCATCTATTACCTCGGACTGCCTGAATACATCGTACTTGCTGGTTTTACTATTCCGACATTTATGGTAGTGGTTACAATAACTTTGTCGCTCGCCCTCTATCTTATTTATATAGGAGGCCAGCTTTCTATTGTCGTAACAGATGCGATGCAGTCCATATTCTTCTTTCCGACAATAATAGTATTCATTATCTTTGTTTTGACCAAGTTCTCATGGTCAACAGAAATCGTAGATGCAATGAGCAACCGTGTCGCCAAAGAAAGTTTTTTGAATCCTTTTGATATTTCAGAACTGCGTGACTTTAACGTTTTTATGCTGCTGGTTACTTTCGGAGGAATGCTGCTCCACCGCGCAAGCGGCTATACTGGAGGTCAGAGCGCGGCAAAGAGTGCCCACGAGGCAAAAATGGCGTCGATCCTCAGCACCTGGCGCGGCGCATTCACCACAGTCTTTTATGTGGTCATTGCAATTATGATCATTACAATTATGAACCACAAAAACTATGCTGGAGAGGCAAAAGTAATCAGAGATAAAATTTCTACACACATCGCCAATGAGCTGATTTCCGATCCATCCGAACGCAGCAGATTTATTGACAAAATCAAAGCGATTCCTGAACAGAAGAGAACCAGAGGCGTCGATGCTCCGTTTTCTCAAACCGACAACCCGGACGAAATTTATTTCCAAGCGGCCCAGGAGTCATTCGGTCTTGACGGCAAGGGCAGCTCTAAAACCCAACAGTTCAAAACCATATTCCGCCAGTTGATGCTGCCCGCTGCCATGAAAGAGATACTTCCGACCGGACTTGCCGGACTCTTCTGTATGCTGATCCTTCTCTTCATCCTTTCCACCGATGACAGCCGTATATATTCTGCAAGCTCAACGCTGGTACAGGATTGTGTTGTTCCATTCTACAAGACCGGGAAACTCTCACCTGAAAAACATATCTTCTACATACGTCTTATGTCAATCGTCGTTGTAATATTTTTCCTGTTGGGTTCACTTTTTATGGCACAGCTTGACTACATAAACCTGTTTATCAATGTCATGTACGGAATGTGGCTCGGCGGATGCGGTCCAATGATTATTTTCGGACTTTACAGCCGCTTCGGAACCACAGCCGGCGCATGGTGCAGTCTGCTCGCCGGAATGAGTATAAATTTAAGTGGCATACTCTTGCAACGCAACTGGGCTGCCCATATCTATCCCTGGCTTGAACGCCATGAACTGGTTGAGCCGGTCGGCAGGATGCTTGAAGCAATGTCAGCTCCGCTTTCGCCCTATGTGGTATGGAAAATGAACCGGTTAAAATTTCCAGTCAATTCATACGAAATTTATGTTATCGCCATGTTGACCTCTCTAGGGCTTTACTGCACAGTATCATATCTGACCTGCAAAGAACCTTTCAATCTTGAACGTATGCTCCACCGCGGCAAATATGCTATCGAAGGAGAGAAAAAAATCAAAGTCGAATGGAGTTTTCGCAATGTTTTTACGAAGATCATCGGTATCACGCCAGAATATACCACCGGTGATAAAATAATTGCATATTCAGTATTCTGTTATGCAATCATCTACCGTTTCGGAATCACCTTCCTGCTAGTGGCAATTGCCAGTATATTTTATAAATTCAGTATAGATTTTTGGGGAAATTACTTCCTTGTCACCTTCCTGATCGTTCCGGGGACAGTCGCCTTTATAACCGCTTTCTGGTTCGGTATTGGTGCGTTGATTGATTTGAAAAAACTTTTCCGGGATCTCGCAAATCGCAAAGCGAATCCGCTTGACAACGGCATGGTCGATGGACATGTTGCAGTGGCAGAAAAGCTGCTTATGGAAAAAATTGAGTCAAAATAATGCAAAAACTGTTATGAGTAAGCTGAAAATATTATTTTTTGCAGTTGCTGTATTTCTAACCGCAGCAGTGTGCCATGCCAGACAGATCGATTTGCAAATGGATAACTCATGGAAACTCATGGCTCTATCCAGACACGCAAAACTTAATGTTGTTTCAGATCAATTGGAGTTGATCAACAGCAAAGATAAATCATTCGCTGCATTAAGCCGAAAAATTGATGTTGACTTGAATACTGTTCCATGGCTGATTGCAGATATCAGAAAATGCAGCGGCAAAGGGGAAATCAAAGCGGTCTGCGGAAAAAAGAAAGTCCGGCTCTTTTATTTTAACAAATCCGGCAAATTTCAAGTCAATCTGGCGGAAGCTCTGAAACTCAAGGGCAGACAGCGCATTGAAATCTGCCTTTACACTGTCGGCAAAGGAAGTTCTGCCACATTCGGCAAAATCTCTCTGCAAGACAGAAAAGAGAGCCTTTCCGGTAAATCCGGACTTTATATCGTTCCGACATTTATAAGTTCCGCCTATTATTTCCGCAGCGATAACGTCGGTAAAGTAATACCATTCTTTCGCGAAAAGGGAACAGGGCAATGGCTGCGCGGACTTGATGCAGTATTCGATGCAGAAAAATGTGAGTACCGCGGCAGTATTGTCCGGCTCAGAGAGAATACTGTCTATGAATTGAAACTTGTGGATAAAAGTGCTGAAATCCTGTGTTCCGGATCATTTACCACTTGGGCGGATAAAGTTAAAGTCGCAAAAACAATAGTACTTGATCCGGCAAAGGTAACAGACACTCTCGTTATCCGCGACAAAGGCAGACCGGATGGTTGGATACGTTATACAATGGAACCCGGATCAGTTATTGATACAAATTTTTCCAAAACAGTTATCAAGCTTGAACAGGCAAGTTATGTTATTCTCGATAAACTTACGATAAAAGGCGGATATAAACATGCTATTGAAATAAACAACAGCAATTATGTGCGTATTTCCAACTGTGATATAAGCGGATGGGGCATCGTCGGCGAGCAAAGATGTGATTACAACGGCAGATTCCACGAAATCGGCAGAGAGCCATCAGGTTATGGAATAAATTTCAATGGAGCAATCAACATCAAAAAGGGCAGAGGAGTTGTTGTTGAGCGTTGTTATATCCACGATTCACGCATTACAGCAAACAGCTGGTATTTCAGCCATCCGGCAGGCCCGCAGGCGATTACTGTAGCAAGTCCGCAATCCTGCGTTATCCGTTATAACGACTTTGTCGGCAGTGATGACCACCGTTTCAACGATGCCGTTGAGAGCATCGGAAACTTCCGTAAAGACGGAGGACTCAACCGAGATGCCGATGTTTACGGCAACTTTATGATCTTCTGCAACGATGACAATATTGAGCTTGACGGAGGCCAGCAGAATGTCCGCTGTTTTGACAACCGTTTCGAGGGCAGTTACTGCGGAGTATCCATTCAGGGCTGTATGACAGGACCCAGCTATGTTTTTGACAATATTTTTCTAAATATGGGAGATGTCTATGGATATGTCGGCAATACCCTGAAAAGTTCAAGCGGCGCCCGATGGGCTGCAGTCAGTAAAAACAACCACTGTTACATCTTCAACAACACCATAACCGGTGCCGGCAAGGGAACAAATATCGATGTAAAAATGGACTATCGCAACAACATCTGGTGCGGCAACCGCAGGATAATTGGAACGAAAAATCCGCACAGCGGAAGTTCAAATATTTTTGAAAGAAGAAGTTCTGCTTACACTATGGATAATACAATGTTCGGCAAAGTTAAATTTGCAGACATTGAAAATGGAGATTTGAAACTTGCCGGAAATTCAAAATTCAAAGGCAGAGGCTCTGCTATACCAAACTTCACCGCATCAGCCGGAGTTGATCCCGGAGCGTTCCATCGCGGTACTGAACTGCCGGCGCGTCCGCTTGACGCAAGCGTTGTTCCGCGACAGATCAAATGCATTTACCAAGATGGGAAAATACCTGATCCCGTTAAAATCACTGTCAAAGGTACTGACAAAAAGTTCATCGGAAAATTCACCGTCTGCAAAAACCGCGATTTCAACTGGTTTGATGTTGTTCCGTCATACGGAATCATAAAAGACGGCAATGAACTTAAACTCGAATTGAGGATCAAGCCGGGATTCACCCCCCGGGCAGTCTTATATCGCGGAGCATTTCTTATCCGTTTTGAGAATGGATTATCCCGCCCGGTTTCTGTTTATATGGATACCGATTACAAATATTCCCCATACCCCAAAGCACAAAGTGTATATACCAACTATATTGATTTGACAAAAGTTTCCGGCGGCAGGCAGTATCAGGTGATAGATCATCCGCTCGGCGGTAATGGCAAAATGCTGGATTTCAAAAGTGACAAGCCGTTGGATATCATAAAAAAGGCCGGCTATACTCCGGAAAAAAAGGATTTTTCGGTTTATGAGTTTGAAGTTCCTGCAGACGGAGTTTATTTTCTGGTTCTGCGCGGCTGTGTCCCTGAAAAAGAGATGCCGCTTTTGAACCGCTGTTTTCTGTCGCTTGACGGTCATCCTGTTACAAATTTGTTTCTCACACTTTCCTTTTCACAAAATATAAGCTGGGTATGGCCCCGACTGCCGCAAGCGCGTCCTGTTGCAGAAAGCAAAGCTCTGATATTGAAAAAGGGCAGGCACACCCTGGAAATCGCTCCGTACAAAGCAATATATCTCGATGCCGCATGCGTGACAGATGATCCACGAATTTTCACCACCCTTTAATTATTAAATATGGAATTTTTATTATGATTTTGCATCCGGATCCCGAAACATTTATCCTTGACAACGCTCTGATTTCAAGAGTGCTAACGGTGAACAGCAGCGGTCTGCACACTTCAAAGTTTATCAATCTTAAAAGCGGAAATGATTACGTTTATGCCAAAGGATTTGAATTATCATTTACATTCAACAAAGAGCGTTTCACCAATTATTCAGAAACTGTGACCAGGGAACTTGACGGCACAACTGAAGTCAACCTGTGCGGTTTTGTTTTTTCCGGTTTTGATATCAGAAAAAATAATGATGACAGCGAAGAACTCGCATTGCATTTTATCCGGGAATCAGTAGTAATGTTTGATGTCGTTTACCGCATTTATCCTGGCATTGCCGGAATAAAAAAGCATCTTGAAATAACCAATATTTCCGGCAAAGAGGCTCTGCTTGAAAACGTGCAGTTTGATAATATGCTTTTTTCTCCCATGAGCCCGGGAAATTGCAATATCTATCTTGACTTTGACCGCCGTATGCCGCCCTGTTTTGCTGCAGATACAAACGAGGATACCATGCGTATCCACAACCATCAGCTAAATGAAGGACTCTTTTACGGAACAAATACTCCCGGAGCATTGAGACACATGATATTCTATCCGCAGTGGAAAAAGTGTGGTCTGGGATACAATATGGGCGGAGCATTTTTCCGTAAAACCCTTGCTCCGCAGGAAAAATTCATCACCCATGAGGCCCTGATAACCTTTTACTGCGGTAAATTTGAAGATCAGTCCTGTGCTGAAGACTACCGCAAACTGATACGAAAAAATCTTCCGGCAATCCCTCCTGAAGGTGTGATGTACTGCACTTGGATACCTTTCCTGCACAGCATCTCTGACAAACTGGTATGCACCCTCGCTGATAACGTAAAGGAAATGGGATTTGACTATCTGGTGATAGATGATGGATGGTTCAAAGTCAAAAGCGATTGGCAGGTCGATGAAGTCAAGTTTCCGGCAGGTCTCGGCAAAGTAGCCGACCGGGTACATGAAGCAGGTTTGAAATTCGGACTCTGGTTCAATATCGGAACTGATTACGGTATGAAAGAAACCAATCCGGCATACGCTGCAATTTGTGCAGACGGAACAGCTAAACCATTCGACGAAAGCGGTGTCCGCAAGGTGATGTGTTTCGGCTCTGACTGGCGTTTTTTCATCACAGAAAAATTGATGGAACTCGCAGAAAAATACAAAGTT
The DNA here is from genome assembly GCA_015061775.1 of Lentisphaerota bacterium. Classification (GTDB taxonomy): domain Bacteria; phylum Verrucomicrobiota; class Lentisphaeria; order Victivallales; family Victivallaceae; genus UBA1784. The sequence goes on from SUVY01000033.1 coordinate 8,637, forward strand.
GATTACTTCAAACTTGACTTTACCACCATTTTCAGCCCGTACTGTACGTTGGAGTGGGGATGTCACTCAACAGAGCATACGTTCCACAAAAATTACAACGATTCAATGGCTGCGATGTATGAGGGAATGATGTATCTGAGAAATGAACTTAAAAAACGTTTCCCAGATCTGCTTGTTGATTTCTCTTTTGAAAATTTCGGAACATCAAGACCCAATATTGCGGCTCTTGAATACTCCGAGATACACCATGTATCAAACTGTTCGGCAAACAATCCGGATATCCAGCAGATAGACAAGGTTCGCAATGCATTCTACAACTGGCTCAAGATCGTACCTCCAGAAAGAGTTCTGAACGGACTCCTTTCCATTAAGGGAGAACGTGCGCTTGAATACTTTTTGACCAGCCTTGCCGGTTTTCCGCTGGTCGCAGGCGACCTTTCTCTGCTTGATGCGGCGGTAAAAGAGCGCATAAGAGTCTGCTGTGCCGCATTCAAAAGGGTAACACAAAAAGGAGCACTCACTACATTTGAAGTTATTTGTGATACTGCGGAACGTGACGCATTCATCCGCAAGGCAGAAGATGGAAGAGCAATACTCTGTCTCTTCAACCGTACTGATGAAATATGGCGCCTTGATATGCCGGGATTCAGCAACGCAGAAGATAACAATTCTATTGTATCGGTCAAACCGCACGATTGCGCAATGTATATACGCATTTAAAATAGGCGCTGTTCCTGATATGGGTAGATGATGTGGGGGAAGGGCGAAACTTCTTTTCACGTGAAAAGAAGTTTCGCCCTTCCCCCACGCCCCCAACCCACTTCAAGAAAAGCGAAGTACTTTTAACAGATTATTCATAAGCAATTCTCCCCATACCGGGAGCAAAGCGTTAAAATAAAATTAAGGTAATTGATTATGAAAATGTTGTTCCTCGGCTGCGGCGCCGCAGATTATGACTGGTCGCGTTATGGAGAAGATGGAGTATTGGGCAGTACGCTAACTCTGTTGGATGACTCTATTCTGCTTGATTGCGGTCCGACAGCGACTGCTGCCATGCAAAAATTCAACGTAGAGCATGATCAGATAATTGCAATAGTCAACACCCACAGCCATAGCGACCATTTGAATTTGGACGAAGTGCGCAAAATTTCCGGAAAGAGAAAAATTCCGTTTTACGGTTCAGCCGAAGCATGCGCTCAGGTTGCAGACTGCTGCGAAGTACATCCGTTGACATTTTCAGATGAATTTGTTATTGACAACAAAAGTTTTCTTACGCTGCCTTCGAACCACGCAGTTGACAATCTCAAAGAGGAAACTTTCAACTACCTCATTTCAGGAGACAAAACCCTGCTATATGCACTGGATACATCATGGCTGGCTGCCAGAGCAAGAAGACTCATAGGGAAAACCCACATAGATGCTATTGTCTGGGATGCAACCATGTCTGAAGCTGATGACTGGAGAATTTTTGAACACAGCGATCCGGTAATATTTGCTCATATCCGCAAAGTGTTGAAAAATGACGGAGTTATAGACGACAATGTAAAAATATGGTTTGACCACCGCGCAAGAACGCTCTGGCCGGAAGATGCGGCAAATCAGGAAATAATTGCTGCAAAAGAAAACGTCATGCTTGCCATTGAGGGTGAAATTGTCAGCTTTTAAACTTGCCGACAATGAAGATTCTTACAGTGAGCAGAATACAAAAAGAAAATCAAATAATAAGAAAGCTGAAAACAGCCGGGAACAGATGCTGTTTTAGTACACCATTCAGGATTTTGGAGTTAGATATTAAGAATTCAGGCTTTTTCAATATATAATCACCCCAGCTATTTTCAATTAAGTTCATAATTTTACCGGTCAGTAGTGACGATAAGAAAAATATTACATCAATAACGAAATACTGCATATTTGGGCATTGTTCCAATTTTTGTGAAAGCGTTTTTGAATCGATGATAAACGCTATTTTGTTATACATTTAAATATAGTACATTGGTTATATTTTGTCAACATACGCAAAACGCTTGTTTGCTTCGGCGGATGCATCCGTGAGGCAAGGTCGCGTTTTGCGGTGAGCATAGCAAGGGAGTGTACTTTTGTACATGACCGCCGCGACGCAGCTGCAAGGCGCGAGATTGACCACGGGGCGCCGCCGGTCAGATCATCTCACAACATTTGAGACAATAAGTACATGACCGCCGCGACGCAGCTGCAAGGCGCGAGATTGACCACGGGGCGCCGCCGCCGGTCAGATCATCTCACAACATTTGAGACAATAACCATATTTTATATTTGTAATGTATATTTTTTACAGAATCTTAAGTATTTCATTGACTTTTTTTTTCATCAAGTGTACATTAATTCCATATAAAGAAAAATATTCCATTAATGATGAATAGCGAGAATGATATGAGCTTATTTTTAAGTGATGAAGAGAGAAAGATTTTTGATAATATCGGCAGTGATCCGACTTTTGCGAACTGCTATTGGGCTCTTTTCACCCGAATTAACGATCGGGTCAACTCCACTGTTTATGGCGATAAAGAAACCACGACTTCTTTCTGGCACAATGTAACAGAATATCTTGGCGATGCCGCATTTCTCGGAGCGCAGCTCAACAATGACTCCATAAAAAATTATGTAAAAAAAACCGCTCTTGATATTGCAAATATGAGTCAGGATAGCTGGATCGGTCCGGTATTCCGTCCACGCACTTATCCGCTGCGCGGACACCTTGAAACAGCTCACCTGTCGATAGCGCTTTCTCTTGCTCTCGACTTGTGCGGAGATGCTTTTACTTCAGAAGAATACGCTCTCTGTGCAAAATCATTGAAGGAAAATGGTATTTTTCTCTGCAAAGGATGGCTCGAACGGAAAAAAAACTTTGTCAATAACTGGAATGCTGTACTGGCAGCCGGAATTGCTCTTCCCGCAGCCGTACTGAACCTGAAGGATGAATTGGAGTTCTGCAACAAATATCTTGAACAAACAGCCGGACTCCTGCAAAGCGACGGCTCCTACGGTGAAGGTTTACAATACGGCAACTATTATCTGTGGGCTTTTCTGTTGGCAAATGAGGCTCTTATCCGCGCAGGATATCCATCTGCACCTCTGGAACGCGCCGGAAAGTATCTGGAATATGCTCACTACAATCTTCTGATGAATAAACCGTTATCCGGATGGGGAGCATATCCGCGTCCGCGTTGTTTCAACTACGATGACTGCACTGCCATATTTGCTCCCAACCCTGACATTCTCGCACTTCTGGGATGCCGCCTGAAAGAAAGCATGCCTGAAAAAGCTGCTCTCGCACGAAAAATATATGAGCGTTTTTATAACGAAAATCCTGCACAGGGACCTTTTGACAGAACCAGTTTCGGTTTTGTTCCACGCGCCGGATGGCTGAACTTACTGTTCTATATGCAGATGAAAAAGGATGGAACTGAAGAAAAATTTGCCAACACAAAAGCATTTAAAAATGGTATCGCTGTAATCCGCACCGGCTCATGGAGCGATACAGAACTTGCGGTTGCAATCAAGTCGCCGGCTCCGGAATCTTTGACTTCAGCAGGACATCGCCATTTGGATTTCAACTCAATCCAACTCTTTTTCGGCAGAGAAAGGTTGATTGCCGATCCGGGACACACCTGTTACCGGGCTGGAACACGCTCCGCTGACACAGCAACAGAAAATCACTCCACATGTATTTTTACTAAAGAAGATGGCAGTGTGATCACCCAGAAGCAATTTCCTGTACGCAGAACCAGAGAAGACGGCTCTTTCGATGACCCCATCGCCTTTCCCGGAAAACTTGAGTTTGCGGGAAGCTGCGATGAAATATCCGCTATCGTAAGCGAAGCCGGCGATTGTTACGGCAACGGAATTTCACTCTTCCGCCGCTTCGTTGTCGTATGCGGCAAAAATGCAGTATTTGTAATCGATGATTTCAATACAGATGTTCCTGCAAAGGTTTCCTGGGGATGGTGTTTCAACAACCGTGACGGACTGCTTGAATACAAAGTTGTCAACGATGCCAGCAGCACCAGAACGGTCATCCGACGAGGAAATGCAGGCTTAAAGATGTTTTGTGCTGACAGAGAAAAAATTTCAACACTCCCACCCCGTTATGGATTCCTTCACGATGCTTATCATCCGGAGCCGGGTATCGGCGGTGCGGGCAATGCAGGCAGCGCGATCAACGCCGGACACTATGAAAAAGAACTTACATCAGGTTTCCGGCGATACATGTTTCCTATGGCAGCAGATTTTTACGGAGCAAGCGCCCACTGGCATTTACGCAGCAGCGATCCTTTGATTTGTGCTCTTGAAAGTTTCGGAATCCAACAGTTATGGCAAATTGATGCTTCACAAAAAGAAAATATTGTCATAACCGACAAAAACAGCAGCCGTATTTGGACTTTGCTTTACAAAGATGGCATTTGGTCTTTGGAGCCGGGGAAATAGTGTTGAATTTTTTCCGGCAGAGGAATCACACCACAACCGGAACAAACACAAAGATGTGGAAACGCTAATTAGCATCGGTAGATGCATCAAACCAATACTGCGGCTGGCAAATAAAAATCCATCTTGGGGCTATGACCGCATTACGGGTGTCATAAAATACCTCGGCTACGATGTTTGTGCATCTACTGTCCGGAACGTTCTTGACGCTCACGCCATTATTCCAGACCCAGAACGCAGACGGCGTGGAGATTGGCTTCAGTTTATTGAAACGCAGCAGTATGTAACGGCAACAACAGACTTTGCCCATGTTGAAATGGCTACCGAGTACGGACTTGAACGGCGGCATCTCTTGTTTTTTATGGATATCGGTTCTAGAGAAGTCCGCTGCGGAGGTATTGCTCATAATCCAGACAGCAACTGGACAACGCAAATTGCAAGGACTATGTGCGATATGTGGGACGGAGTTTGATGAGCCCAAAACATCTGATGACGATGATTGCTTCTGACCGATTATAGGCAAATACCCAAGTCCCATCCACAGCGTGTTCTGTTGTGGATGGGACTCTTCCAACAATGCATTATGCGTTTTTATAGAACATAATTTTTTTATAGGCGAAAGAGGAGGATCTCGAAAATTCAGCCTTGCACAAATGCGGCAAAAATTTTATAATATTGATACTGCTTGTTAAGCTCTTTCAGTTCGTTCAGAAACATCCCCAAGCGGAATCGATATTTATCCGACTCATCTTTACGCATTCTAAAATCTTGCAAACCAATTTTAATTATTCCGATCAATTCCTGAAAACATTCTTTGCAGTTTGTTTTTTTGATTCTTTTTCATAATTCAATTTTCTTGTGTTTAATTAAAGTGCGCTCTGGCATACGGTTCATACGCTTCATACGATCTGCTGCAACTTTTTTATTTTAATATTGCGATACCCTGAACGATTGGTGCCATTGCGTTTGATGTCGCGGTTACGGGTAAGATGGAAAATTTTTTGCATATGCTCTGGCAGTTCCGTTTCAAACTTGCGCTTGAGAATAAGATGCCACCCGATATTTTTTGCAACTTCAATGTAGAGGGAGTAAATCTCTTCGGTGGTCAAATTACTTCCGGGGCAAGGTTCCAAAAATTTTTCAAGAATACTTTCCAGTTGAAACGACTGGCGAAAGAGAAAGTTCAAATGCATTTTTTGAACGTCGGACATTGGCAAACGGCTGGACTTGGCAGTCAAGAGTTCTGCAAGTCCTTCAAGACACCAGTTCAAAATGCCAGAACCTTCTTCTTCAAAAAGAACATTGGCAAAGTTATCTACCGGTTTTTCCGGTTTGTAACTATTACATTTGATCCAGCGCAAACGCCGATGCCAGGCGGAAATGTCATCATCACTTTCAAATTCCAACATCGGAACCGCATTGCCCACGATGAAGACATTATAAGTTCCCTGGATCATCTGCGTTTCATTGGAGTGTTTCAATTCCACCCGCAGAGCATCATCGCCAACCAGCGATTTCATAATTCCCATACCCTTGGTAGTAAAAAATGATGTTTGGGACTCTTTGCCGGTCAATAGCGTTTTTCCGATAAAGGAACTGGTCTCAAAGCGACTGCCTATACAGCCGGGACGGATTTGCATACAGTTAGTAGCCCCTACTACCAACTCAAGGATATTGGCAATGGTACCTTTACCGCTGCCACCGGAGCCGGTCAAAAGCATGATCGTTTGTGTCAAGTTGCGTCCAAGCAGACACTGTCCGAAATATTTTTGCAGCAAATCAATGTCCTCTAATTCCAGAAGTGGAGCAAGAAGCTGTTCTTTGAAGCGGCGGCAGTCAGCTTGAGGTTCGTAAACAAGATTGCAGCGATTGCGGCTGTGATAATCAGGAGAGAACGGCTTCAGGTCGCACCGTCCGTGTTCATCAACTTCGATAATGCCGTTGATGCAATGAATCCAATTGCCAGCTTTGTCAAAAAAGTTTTCTGGCACTTGAGCAATCGCACTCAGATAGACCAAAATATCTTTGATTACAGCAGGTCGCCTTATGCGGGCAAATTCGTCTTTGATTTCCGCTGCTCTGGCAAGCTCCAGTATTCCTTCGCTGATTTTGCAGATCATTGCCTCTTGAGACTGCGATTCCCACAAACCATTATTTCGATTGTAGATGTAAAATCGTTTCTCATTGGGCATGAAAACACAGCCGGAAAGCGAACTGAAGTATTCCGCGAATGGTTGTAATCCGAGTGTGGGCTTCTGACCGCTGTCAATAATCAGCGTTCCGTACTTGCTTGCGATGGTACAAATATCCATCTCGATTATCCTTTCAATATTAGGATTAAAAATTAGGAACACTACTGTTCCATGACTTGCTCCTAATATAGTTTAAGGATAAACAGTTCGCCAACCAACGCAAAATGCCATTAAAACACGGTGTATAAAACAAATACAATATGAAAGAATCGGAATATTCATATTCTTGCGACCGTATGAATAGGAACGTGCGATTAAAAAATTTTCAATTTTTTTTGATGTGGCAGATGGAATAAATTTGTGTGGCAGAAATGTGGCATTTCCTGTTTAAAAAAGAATGATTCCGATAGAAACAGGAAGAATGGGCAAAAAGAAAAGGATTTGAGATTTTAACCTCAAATCCTTGTATTTTAAATGGTACACCCAAAGGGATTTGAACCCCTAACCTTCTGGTCCGTAGCCAGACGCTCTATCCAATTGAGCTATGGGTGCTTGTTCTCATCACGTTTCTTAATATAGCTCCGATTTTTGTTTTTGCAAGCTCAAAATCATAAATTTTTGAGTTTTTTCAGCAAATAACTGAAAAACCGGAGCAATATCTCCAAAAAGCAATTAACGTTTGGAGAACTGGAAGCGACGACGGGCACCGGGCTGACCGGACTTTTTACGCTCTTTGACGCGTGAGTCACGGGTCATCATTCCGGCGGCCTTGAGAGCAGCGCGGAGAGTCTCGTCGTATTTGACCAGAGCGCGGGCAACTCCGTGACGGAGAGCACCAGCCTGTCCAGCCATACCGCCGCCGTCGAGATTGGCAGCGATGTCAAACTTACCGACAACGTCAGCAGCTTTGAAGACCTGAGCAACATAGTTGCAGAGAGCCTCGCTGGGGAAATACTCAGTCATTTCCTTGCCGTTGAGGGTCACTTTACCGGTTCCGGCAGAGAGACGGACACGGGCAACCGCACATTTGCGGCGACCGGTAGCCAAAACTTCTTCGATCTTTTTCATTATCTATACCCTCTTACTTGACGGTGACTTTTTTCGGTTTCTGGGCAACCTGCGGATACTCGGTTCCGGCATAGACACGCAGTTTGCTGTACTGGGCGCGGCCGAGACGACCGTGCGGCATCATACCCCAGACGGCATCTTTGATGATGCGCTCGGGGGAACGCTCGCGGATCTCTTTGGCGGTGCGCTCTTTGCGTCCGCTGCGGTATCCGGAGAAGTCAACATAGACTTTCTTCTCACTCTTGGTTCCGGTGAAGACCGCCTTCTCGGCGTTGATAACAATAACAAAAGCACCCGTATCGACATGCGGGGTGTAGGTCGGCTTGTCTTTGCCGCGGAGTGCATTGGCAATGCGGACAGCCATGCGGCCGACCGGAGCCTCGGAAGCATCGAACAGCAGGTACTCGCGCTCGATCTCGCCAACTTTAGCCAGATAAGTTTTCATTTTCAAGAACTCTTTTTTTATTTGTTCCACTAACAATATTTCTGCCACGCTGCGGACGCCGTTTTCGCACATTGGCATGACCGCTGCAGGCACTCTGCATTACTCCCCGGGGGCAATCCTGTGTATCCGGCGTGATGATCGGGATACGCCTGTGATACTGGAGATTACTCCGGCAAGTCTTATAAAATAGCACTGAAACTGCGTTTTGTCAAATCAAAACAGCCCTTTAACGCAATTTTACCATAGTTTTTTTTCTGTCAGGCAGGAGAGGAAAAACTCCTGAACTTACTTCAATGAACGCTCCGCGGAGTCAACGGTGTTGCGCATGAGCATGGCGATGGTCATGGGACCTACTCCGCCCGGGACTGGAGTTATTGCCGAAGCGACCTCTTTGACAGACTCAAAATCGACGTCTCCGGTGAGTTTTGATTTTCCGGTTTCGGGATTATGGATACGGTTGATGCCGACATCGATGACGACCGCTCCCTCTTTCACCATATCTGAAGTGACAAAGTTCGCCTTTCCGATCGCCGCGATAACGACATCCGCAGTCTTGACGATTTCAGCAAGATTTTTTGTTCCGGAGTGAACGACTGTCACCGTTGCGTTGGCGTCTTTGCTCTTCTGCATAAGCATCGCAGCGAGCGGTTTGCCGACGATATTGCTTCTGCCGATAACGACAGCATGCTTGCCGGACAGAGAAATTCCGGAACGCTTGATCAGCTCCATGACTCCCCAGGGAGTGCAGGGTTTGACTCCGTCGCGGTGTCCGATAAGAACTCTGCCGACGTTGCGCTCATTGAAGCAGTCAGCATCTTTATCCGGAGAGATAGCATCTATGAGCGCAGCTTCGTCGATTTGCGGAGGAGGAGGCGACTGCACAAGGATTCCGTGGATAGCCGGATCATTGTTGAGCTTTTCGATTTCCGCAATCACGTCAGCGGTGGTGACATCCTCTGCCATGGTTATCTGGCGGGACTCAAAACCGAGTTCCTGACAAGTGCGGACTTTGTTTCTGACATAGACCTGAGAAGCAGGATCGGTTCCGACCAGAATAACTGCAAGTCCTGGAGTCACTCCCTTCGCCTTGAGCTGCTGGACTTTTACCGCGGTCTCGCTGTTGATTTCGGCTGCGATCGCCTTACCGTCTATTATTTGAGCTGCCATTGCTCTGAATCTCCTTTTTGAATGTACCATTTTGCGCGAGCTTCACAAGTTTCGCCCGCATATCGCAAACGCTCTTCTGCCAGATGGAAAAAAGCTCCTCGGCAGTTTTCGCTTTTTCACGGCTTTTGATATTCTTTGTCCACGAAGAAAACTTTCGGGAATTTTTATCGGCAGTCTCATCGAGAAAATCGCTGTAATCGTCCCCATCTACCTGGTACAGATGCGGAATACCCTTGCCTCCGGAGGGAACTCCTTTTTTTCCATCCACAGTGCCTTCCTTCTGGCAATCGCGGACGTGCTTGCTGTGGCGTCTGCGATAGTCTCTCATTCCGGTTCCGGCAAGATTGATCCTGCGGTTTTTTGTGCGCGAATCAAGGGAAAACTGATTGTAAACGCGGGATATCTGCACACAGTCTGCGTAAAGTTCCGGACGGGCTCCAGCCTTTCTGTCGTACCCCGTACAACTGCGGCTGACCGCGCGGGCGAGATTTTCCAGCTCATTGAGCTCGGAATTAAAATCCGGACGCTCTCTGTGGTCGGCTGGAAGCAGAGCCACTCTCCAGAATTTACGTTCGATAGCATCGAGGCGGCGCGAAAATATCTCCAGCGGTTTCGCATCCTCTGCGAAAAGCAGAACTGGAGCAAGCAGCACCGCGCACCACGCTGCGCTTCGCAACAAAGCCCGGATACCCATTTTATCTGCCTTCAGCAAGATCGGCTGCAACCCGGGGAGATATCTCAGCAGCGATCTCCTGCATTTTGTTTTCGGGATATTTCAGCTGACGCCAGTTCCAGCGGAATCCATCTTCCACTCCGCGCGGAACAACGTGCAGATGTGCGTGCATGACCACCTGACCTGCCGCTGTGCCGTCGGCAAGGTGAAGATTGAATGCGTCGTAATCGAGCTTGCGTTTGAGGGCAACTCCGATGCGGCTGGCGACTTTGAACATGCGCCCGGCAACATTTTCCGGAATAGTTGAGCTCGACTCATGGTGCTCTTTCGGAATGACCAGTGCATGGCCGAAGTTTATCGGCCCGAGGTCGAGAAAGGCAAACACCAACTCGTCCTCATAGATTTTCGCCGACGGTATCTCGTTGTTGATTATTTTGCAAAAAACGCAGTTATCCATGATTTATTTCTCCCTGAAGAGTTTTATTATTTCATCACTTTTTCCAAATACAGTGAGCTTGTCTCCACGCTCCAAGACGGTAAGCGGCCCTGTGGTTTGCTCTTTTTGCTGAGCCGGCTTGTTGATAAGAAGTACGTTAATGGAGTGTTGTCCACGCAAATCGAGCTCCTTGAGGCTTTTTCCGTCAAGTGAAGCCGGAACCACGACCTCGGCGATCGAATGATCCTTGAACTCATACATATCGGATATATTTTCAAACTCCAGACGTTTACTCAAACGCATGGCAACATCCTGCTCCGGACGGATAACTTCGTCTGCCCCGAGTCGATACAGGATTTTCTCCTGTATATCGCTCGACGCCTTGGCGATCACCCGCTTCGCCCCCTGATCTTTGAGCAGAGTAAGCGCAAGTATCTGCTTTTCAAAAAAGCTGTTCATACTGAGTATCACTGCGTCAAACCTTGAGATATCAAGCTCTTTCACAGCATCTTTATCACTCACATCGACTATCACAGCATGAAGCACCTTGTCACGGACAGCGTTCACCTTTGCCGGATTTACATCGCATGCCATAACATAATGATCCGCGTCTGCTAACGCAACTGCAAGACGCGAGCCGAAAGCTCCGAGTCCGCAGACAGCATAACTTTTCTTTGCCATAAACTCACCTCAAACTCAACCAATAATAACACGTTCTTCCGGATATCCAGTCTTGCCCGGCTTCTCGCGGGCAAGCAGAAAAATGAGCAGCGTCAACGGTCCTATCCTGCCAATATACATGAGCACCATCGAGATAATCTTGCCGAAATCAGTCATTTTTACAGATGTATCACCTATTGATAACCCTACTGTACAGATAGCTGATATCGCTTCAAAAAGCAGATGTCCGAGATCATGATCGGGGTTGGACAGCTTGACAGCTACACTTCCGAAGACGACCAGAATGGCGAACAAAGTGATGACTGCGAAAGCCCTCATCACATTATCTATGGGGATATGACGTTTGAAAACGATAGTCTTTCGATTTCCGGCAATGGTGCTCCAGATTGCCGCTGCGGCAACGGCAACGGTGCTTATTTTGAGACCGCCTGCAGTCGAACCGGGAGCTCCGCCGACCAGCATAAGGAACATTATAAGGGCGAGCGTCACGTCAGGAAGAGACTCCATATCCACACTGTTGAATCCTGCCGAACATCCGGAAACTGACATATACCACGAATCGACCATCGAGAGCAATTTCCCGGAAATGTCTCCCATAAAATGCATTGTGAATGTGGAAATCACCAGCAATATCCCGGTCGCCAACAGAACAAGTTTGGTGTTGACGGTAAGAAAACTGCGGCGTTTTTTGAGCCGCTGGGTAATATCATAGATGACATAAACTCCGAGACTGCCGGTCAGGATCATAAAGGAGCTTCCCATTTTGGAGACCCAATGCGCGCTCATCATGCTGTCGGGATACGGAGAAAAACCGGCATTGCAGTAACTTGCTACTGAGATAAAAAGAGAATTCCACAGCGATTGAAACAATGGTTCGTTGTTGAGCAGGCATCCGATAAAGATGATCACCCATCCAATCGCTTCGCATACAAATGTATAGGTCGCCACAAGCTTTATCAACATCTCTGCGTTGCGCATGGGGAAATTATCATTGAGAGTGGACATCATCAACCTTTCGTCAAAAGAAAAGTGCTTTCCCATAAAGAGCAAAAACGATGCACTCATGGTGACTATTCCGAGGCCTCCGAGCTGAATGAGCAGCAGGATTATCACCTGACCTATCCACGAAAAATCCGCAGTCGGAACCACCGAAAGTCCGGTGACACAAACTGCACTGGTCGAGGTGTAAAAAGAATCCAGCCAGGAGATGTCTTCTTTATACACTCCCGGAATCTTGAGCAGACACGCTCCAATTACGATCGGAATCGAGAAGCTCAGCAGAAAAAGAAGCTGGCTGCGTTTGACAAAGCTTATAAACACAGAGTATTCCTCAGCAGAAAATTTGTATCACCAACGCTCTGTAACTTGAATGACCGCTGCTTTCGCCGCCTGGAAACAAGCCTGCTTCACCGCCTGATGACGGCTGTTTTCGAGGTCGGCTCCAGTCACAAAGCGGGTCATTCCGTTGACGGTGGTCTCGCGCACGAGCGGATCGGCGCGCCCCGGAATCATCACTGTGATCTTTGCGGTGACAGTCACCTGCCACTGATCCGGAATAAACTCATCGTCATCATCATTCGCGTTATTTTCCCAGGTTATCTGATGGAAAACAGCATTGGTCACCTTTGCGTAAAGGATGCAGTCCGCAGTTCCCTCTCCGGCAACCTTGAGCGAGCCGTCGGTCTGAAAGCACTCGGCAAGAGCTCCGCGCATCTGGGCTGACGCATTGTAGAGCATGGTGTCATTGGAAACAGGAGCAATGGCGATGCTCTTGATCTGGGGATGCATCAAACTTCCGACGCGGTAACCGCATCCTGAAATAAAGAGTGCGCAAACTGCGGCGGCGAGCAGAAAAATCTTCTTCATTTTGACCCCTTTTTCTCTTCTTTCTTTGTATCCGGCTCAATTCTGGTGACTTCCGGTCCCTTGAGATCCATTACAGGACGCAGAAAATGTGTATTTCTGTCGGTTGCAGGAGATATCAGCACGCGGCTTGCCTCCTGCGGTATCTTATAAGCACGCAGCTGCGGAAGACGGGAATCCGGCTCTTGGCGGAACTTGCCCGGAGTAAATGCCGGATCAAGTGCAATGAGTTTGTGTTCCGCCTGCGGAGCAAGCTGACTCAGCGGATACTGCGATATAATATTAGAATAATAGCGTTTCGATGCCTCTTTGCGGTTGTGTTTTTCATAAAACTCCGCCATCTCATAGAGACGCTGCGCCTGCGTATCCTGATACTGGAGTATGCGCCGCTTCACCCACGCCATCTCGCTGGTCTTGGGATATTTTTTCTCATAGAGTTTGAGCATTTCGTATGCCTCTTTCGCCAATCTGCCGTCTCCATCACCGTGTTCGGCACGGATGAAGAGAGCCTCAGCGAGCGCAAGGATGCTGTAACGGTACTCTTTCGATTTGGGAAAGTCTTTGACGATCACTCTGAGGTGTTCGATAGAGCCTTTGATATCTCCATTCTGATCGAGCAAATAGGCAAGACGCAAACGCGCCCGCGCAGCGGACGGAGAAAACGGAGCGCGCTCAAGAGCTTTTTTGTAGATATCTGCGGTCTTGTCTCCGTTGTTGAGCCACGGGATCCAGCGGAAATGCCAATAAGCAGGTTCGCGCTGGCCATTGTAATAGAGGTCTCCGATCTCGTAGAGCCGCTCTGAAAGCAGCTTGTAATCAGCATACTCAGGATAGCGGGAAAGCAACACATCGATGCACTCGAGCTCGCGGTAGATCATGCCGCACATTCTCCACGCTCCGACTCTGGCAACGAGAGAGTTCGCTTTGATAGCTGGACTTGTTGCCAGGCGGCCCGACTCTTCAAATTTCTTTGCAGCATTGTAAAAGTCGCGGTTCTGATACATTGCGTGTCCTGCGCTGTACGCCTCCGCTGCCGAGCGGTCGTCAGCAAAGAGAGCCGCTCCGGAAATCAGCAGAAAGGCTGATGCAGTTTTCAAAAGTGCAGACATTTTCATAGGGTTACATCACCTTGAGTCCGGGCAGATCCTGTGTATCGATGAAGCCCTGAACCAGTTTGTCGTTATCAACTACGACCAGATCGTCAACGTGCCGCTCCTCGAGGAGCTTGAGCACCTCGGCAGCCAGCGCGTCTCCGTTCACAGTCACGGGATTTACAGTCATGACGTCTTTGATATTGAGCTCAAGGACGTCTGAGTGTTTTTCGGCAAGTCTGCGGAAATCTCCGTCGGTAAAAATTCCCAGCAGATGTTTATCGTCATCGACCACCATGGCGGAACCGCAGCGGGCTCCGCTCATTGCGATAATGGTATCACGCACCGAAGCGTTTATTCCGACCAACGCAGAGCGGTCGAGACCGCGCATGATATCAGAAGCCCTCATGGTGACCATTCTGCCGATCGCTCCGCCCGGATGGAGTCTGCCGTACTCTGTTTCGGTAAACTTGCACATATCGAGCAGCACCATGGCGAGCGCATCTCCCAGCACCAGAAGCGCAGTAGTACTGGTAGTCGGAGCAAGATTGAACGGACACGCTTCGCGGGGAATCGGCATGGGAACCGTAAGGTCGCACATTTTGGCAAGCGACGATGACGGATTTCCGGTAATGGCGGCAAGCGGAGTCCCCAACCTTTTTGCAGGATTGAGAACGACCAGAAGCTCCTCTGTCTCACCGCTGTAACTTACTGCGATCAGCAGATCGTTTTTCTGGATGATACCCAGATCTCCGTGGCGAGCCTCGACCGGATGCATGAAAACAGAAGGAGTTCCCACGCTCGAAAGGGTTGCGGCTATCTTTTTGGCAATGTAACCTGACTTGCCGATGCCGCTCAAAATGATCTTGCCTCCGCTGCGGACGGTATCGGCGCAGCGCATGGAAAGCTCTTCAAACTCTGTTCCCAGATTGTCTCTGAGCACTGAGATACCTTCGATTTCGGTATCGAATACCTCCTTTGCCCGAACCAGAACAGATTTACTCATTTTCGCAACCTCTTTTTCTGTTACAAACGGCAGCTTCTCAAATCAGTAATGAAAATACCTCTTGCGCCTTCGGCAAAGAGCTCATCCATGATCTTGTTCGCCTCTTTGCGGGAAATCATCGCCTTGACTGCGACCCAGTCGGGATCCGCAAGCGGAGAGACGGTGGGAGACTCAAGTCCGGGAGTGATGCGGCAGCAGCTCTCAAGTTTACTGCGCGGAACATCATATTCGATCATCGCATAGCTCGCCGCGACCTGGATTCCGTGGATACGTCCGATAAGACGCTTGACGGTATCGTTTTCGAGCAGAGATTTGTTTCCGCCGATGAGGACAGCTTCGCTGTGCAGCATGGGTTCACCGATGATCTCAAGTCCGGCTTCGCGGAGCGTGGAACCAGACTCGACAACATCAGATATGGCGTCGGCGACTCCAAGCTGAACGGATATCTCAACAGCTCCATCGAGTTTGACCACGGGGCAGCTCATGCCCATCTCGGCAAGCTTGAGCTTGAGCAGTTCGGGATAGCTCGTGGCGATGCGCAGACCGTCGAGCTCTTTGACGCTCTTGTACTTACCTTTGGGAGCGGCAAAACAGAAGCGGGATTTGCCGAATTTGAGCGGCATAAGTTCCTCGACTTCAGCGAGACTGTCGGTGTAAAGATCGCGTCCGGTGACTCCGAGATCGATGATGCCGCGTCCGACATAGAGCGCGATGTCGCGCGGACGCAGGAAGACGAACTCAAGATGATTTTCCGGATCGTGGACGATCAGCTCACGGCCGCTGCGGCGGCAGGAGTATCCTGCTTCAGACAGCAGGGCAACGGTTCCTTCGGAGAGTGCCCCCTTGTTGGGGATCGCCAGCAAAAGTGTATCTGAGTTTTTCATAAGTACTTGTAAATATCCTCAAGTTCAAGTCCGCGGTCGATCATCATCACCTGCAGGTGATAGAGCAGCTGAGAAATCTCCTCGGCGGTGCGTTCTTTACCTTCGTATTCAGAAGCGATCCAGATCTCTCCTGCCTCTTCGATGATCTTTTTGCCGATGAAGTGAGTTCCTTTATCCAACTCTTTCACGGTTCCTGACTGCGGGTCACGGGAGGCGGCTTTAGCCTTGAGTTCAGCAAAAAGTCCTTCAAACGTTTTCATTGTAAATAAACTCCTGGTTTATGCGCTTGCGGCTGAAAAGTAAACCGCGGCGCGTATTTTATCAATAGACTTAATTATAATATACTACACACTCATCAAAAATACAATTCCTGCGGTGAGCAAAGCGGCAAGTTTGCAAAAATTTTTATTCTTGAGCTGAAAATAAGTTGTAAATAACCTGTTTTCGGTGTATATTTATTGAATTGTTTTGAAAATACCGTGAAGGAAGTGTTTTTTTCCGGCGTTTTCCGGTCAGGAAAAAGTCCCTTTTCCAGACTGAATTGTATTACAGGGACATGAACCATTGTAGGGAGCATTGCATTATGTCAAACACAGAAATGAACAGTACTCCCACCAATATATTTGGCGGGAGCGATGTCAGAGAACAGCTTAAACTCACCGGCAAGCGAATTATCGAGGCGCGCAAGGCGCTCGGAATCAGCACGCGTGAGATGGCGAGACTCCACAGCATTACCGAAGAAGAATATATTGCCCATGAAGCGGGAGAAATCGACAGCTCTTTTTCATTTCTGCTCAAGACTGCCGAGCGCTTCGGAATGGATATCAATGCCCTTATCACCGGAGAATCTCCCCGCCTGAGCCACTATACCCTCACCCGCCGCGTTGAGGGAGAAAAAGTTGAACGCCGCCACGGATTTGAGTATTTCCATCAGGCAGCTCAGATGAAAAACCGCATGGCTGAGCCGTTTGTGGTCAAGGCTCCGTTCACCGGAGAAGATACCCCCATACAGCTTTCGACCCATGCCGGTCAGGAGTTCGATTATATCGTTTCCGGAAAACTCAAGATCCAGATCAATGACAAGGTAGAGATACTCGAAGCCGGAGACAGCATCTATTACGACTCACGCCAGCCTCACGGAATGATGGCTTGCGGAGGCGAAGAGTGCTGTTTCCTTGCCGTCGTAATGAAATCCCAGAACACCACTCAGCTGGAGACTACTCCGGTTGCGGTATCAGCGGCACTTCCGGATAAAAGCTCACTCATCTACCGCAATTTCCTCAGCGAGACAATCGACGAAAACGGATTGCTTACGGATGTGAAGTTCAATATTCCGGAAAACTTCAACTTCGCATACGATGTACTGGATAAACTTGCGGAAAAGTCTCCGGACGCCCGCGCAATGCGCTACGTATCGGCTGACCGTGCGACTGTGCGCGATTTCAGTTTCAAAGAGATTTCAGATCTTTCACAGCAGACCGCGAACTACTTCGCAACTCTCGGAATCAAAAAAGGCGACCGCGTACTGCTCATCCTGAAACGTCACTATCAGTACTGGTATATCATCAACGCACTGCACCGTATCGGAGCTGTTGCAATTCCCGCTCCGAACCAGCTGCTTGCAAAAGATATCGAGTACCGCCTCAACAGCGCAAAAGTCCGCATGGTGATCGCTACTTGCGACGGAGACGTGACCAGCGCGGTCGATGAAGCTCACAAAAACGCCCCCAGTGTGGAGTTCAAAATCTGTGTCAACGGAACCCGTGAGAACTGGACAAGTTTCGATGACAAGATCAGCGCATACAGCAATGTGTTTCCGCGCGATCCGGAGTTGAAAGTAAGCGATCCTATGCTGGTGTTTTTCAGCAGCGGAACGTCCGGATATCCCAAAATGGTGATCCACGACCATGCTTATCCGCTCGGACACATCCTCACTGCCCGCTGGTGGCTCAACGTCCAGCCGGGAGAATTGCATTTCACCATCAGCGACACCGGATGGGGAAAATCAGCGTGGGGAAAACACTACGGACAATGGCTCTGCGAAGCTGCAGTATTCGTCTTTGACTTCGACCGCTTCCACGCGGAAGAGATACTGCCGATGTTCAAAGAGCATGGAATATCCACATTCTGCGCTCCTCCAACGATGTACCGTTTCTTCATCAAGGAGGATTTGAGCAAGTATGATTTCTCAACCCTCAAATACGCGGCGACTGCGGGCGAGGCCCTCAATCCCGAGGTATTCCAGCAGTTCTACAATGTTACTGGACTCAAGATCATGGAGGCTTTCGGTCAGACCGAAACAACTATGACCATCGGAAACCTGGTCGGAGTAACTCCCATACCGGGAGCAATGGGCAAAGCAAGTCCGCAGTACCCGATTTACCTGCTCGATGCCGACGGCAATGAGGTGGCAGCCGGACAGACCGGAGAGATATGCGTCAAGGCTGAACCGGGAACGATTCCCGGACTCTTCTGCTGTTACAACAACAATCCTGAGCTCACCCATGAGGCCTGGCATGATGGATTCTACCATACCGGAGACGTTGCCTGGTGCGATGAAAACGGTTATTTCTGGTATGTCGGCAGAAGCGATGATGTCATCAAAACCAGCGGTTACCGCGTAGGACCGTTCGAGGTCGAAAGCGTCATCATGGAGCTTCCCTATGTGCTCGAATGCGCGGTCACCGGAGCTCCCGATCCGACCCGCGGACAGGTCATCAAGGCGTGGATCCTGCTCGTCAAAGGAACAACTCCCAGTGAGGAGCTCAAGAAAGAGATCCAGGAGTACGTCAAAGTACACACAGCTCCGTACAAATATCCGCGGCTCATCGAATTTGTGACCGAGCTGCCCAAGACCACCAGCGGAAAAATCCGCCGCACAGAGCTGAGAAAACGCGACTGAGTCAATTACAGTCCAATCAGAAAAATATAAGGGGCTGTTGCAAAACCTTATTGTTTCAGCATCGTATGGTGAGGGAGTTTAAGAGGCTGCTTGCCTCTTAAAAATCTCCCGGCAGGGGAGAGTCCCCTGCAC